>JACCYU010000071.1 GCA_013696315.1 Gammaproteobacteria bacterium
GCCTACGGCTGGCATGTGATTGCCGACGTGGACGGTCACGATGCGCAAGCGGTCAAGACCGCAATCGAGCAGGCGCGCGCGGTCACCGAACGTCCCAGCCTGCTGTGCTGCAAGACCATCATCGGCTGGGGTTCTCCAAACAAACAGGGGCGCGAGGAAAGTCACGGCGCGGCGCTGGGTGACGACGAAGTCGCGCTGGTGCGCAATAATATCGACTGGCCGCACGCGCCGTTCGTGATTCCCGATGATATCCACGCGGCCTGGAACGCGCGATCCAATGGCGCGCGCGCGCAACATGACTGGAAGGCGCGTTTCGCGGACTATCGAGCCGCGCATCCCACGCTGGCCGGCGAGTTCGAGCGGCGCCTGGCGCGGCGTCTGCCCGATGACTGGTCGCGGTCGGCGGCGGCGTATATCAAAGCAGCGCACGAGCAGGCGCAGGCCATGCCGTCGCGCAAGTCCTCGCAGGAAGCGCTGACCGCTTACGCACCGGTGTTGCCCGAACTGGTAGGCGGGTCGGCGGACCTGACCGGTTCCAACAATACCTTGTGGAGCGGTGCCAGCACGTTCAGTCACGAGGATCGCAACGGCAATTATATTTACTATGGCGTACGCGAATTCGGCATGTCGGCCATCATGAACGGGCTGGCCTTGCACGGTGGATTTATCCCGTATGGCGGCACGTTCCTGACCTTCTCCGATTACGCCCGCAACGCGCTGCGCATGGCGTCGTTGATGAAGATACAAACCCTGTTCGTCTATACTCACGACTCGATAGGATTAGGCGAAGACGGCCCCACGCATCAGGCCGTCGAACATGCCGCGTGTCTGCGCCTGATGCCCGGCATGTCGTTATGGCGGCCCTGCGATGCCGTGGAGTCCGCGGTAGCCTGGAAGCAGGCGATCGAGCGTCGGGATGGTCCGACCTGTCTGCTGTTCTCGCGCCAGGGGGTGCCGCATCAGACGCGTGACGGCGAACAGATCGCGAACATCGCGCGCGGCGGTTATGTGCTGCGCGATTCGCACGTTGACCGCAAGGGCGCGCCTGATGTCATCCTCATCGCGACCGGCTCGGAAGTCGGTGTCGCCGTGCAGGCGGCGGCGAGGCTCGCTGAACCGGGACGCCGGGTCCGTGTGGTTTCCATGCCGTGCACCGATGTATTCGATGCTCAAGATCCTGCGTACCGCGAAACCGTGCTGCCGGCGGCGGTGACCGCGCGGGTGGCGGTCGAGGCCGGCGTTACGCCATTCTGGCGCAAATATGTCGGCGACAAGGGTAGGATCGTGGGCATCGACCGTTTCGGCGAATCGGCGCCGGGTGACGTGGTGATGCGCTATTTCGGCATCACCGCCGAGAATGTTGCGATGGTGGCCGAGCAGATACTAAGCGAGCGCTAAACGATATCCGGCGTCGGACGCGTAGTAGAGAGCGTACGCCACGGTTACTGGCAGCGCTCGGTGGGCATTAAACCTTGTGGCACATGAATGGAGAGCATGAATGACAATTAAGGTCGCGATCAACGGCTATGGACGCATCGGGCGCAATATCCTGCGCGCACACTACGAATCGGGAGGCGCCGACGATATTCAGATCGTCGCGATCAATGATTTGGGCGACGCCAATACCAACGCGCATCTGACCCGCTTCGATACCGCGCACGGTCGTTTCGGCGGCAAGGTCGAAGTCGACAATGATTCCCTGGTAGTCAATGGCGACAAGATTCGCGTGTTCGCCGAGCGGGACCCGGGCAAACTGCCGTGGGGCAAGCTTGGTGTGGACGTGGTGCTGGAATGCACTGGCCTATTCGCGAGCAAGGACAAAGCCGCCGCGCACCTTAAGGGCGGCGCCAAGAAAGTCATTATTTCCGCGCCGGCCGGCACCGACGTGGACGCGACCGTGGTCTACGGCGTGAATCACAAGGTGCTGAAAAGTGCTGACACCGTGATTTCCAATGCCTCGTGTACCACCAACTGTCTGGCCACCATGGTAAAGCCGCTGCACGAGCGGATCGGCGTCGAGCGCGGCCTGATGACCACCATACATTCCTACACCAACGATCAGGTGCTGACCGACGTATATCACTCGGACCTGCGGCGCGCGCGTTCGGCCACCATGTCCATGATCCCGACCAAGACTGGCGCCGCCGCCGCCGTGGGTCTGGTGCTGCCCGACCTGGACGGTAAGCTTGACGGCTTCGCGATCCGCGTACCGACCATCAACGTGTCCCTGGTGGATTTGAGCTTCGACGCCGCGCGTGACACGAGCAAGCAAGAAATCGATGACATCATGAAGAACGCGGCGACAGGCGAACTCAAGGGTCTGCTCGCGTATAACGATGGACCGCTGGTATCCATCGATTTCAATCACACCACGGTGTCGGCCACTTTCGATGCAACCCTGACCAAGGTGAACGGCCGTCTGGTCAAGGTGATGGCCTGGTATGACAACGAGTGGGGCTTCTGCAACCGCATGCTGGATACCACCCGCGCGCTGATGAACGCTCGCTAACCGCGGCATTCAAGGCTTAGGGAGTCAAGACGTTGCTGAAAGTCCTGAAGATGGTCGATCTCGATCTCGCGGATCAGTGCGTGCTGATCCGCGCGGACCTTAACGTGCCGGTCACGGATGGTCGGGTGACCAGCGACGCGCGTCTTCGCGCCTCGCTACCGACGATCGAGCAGGCGCTCAAGGCCGGCGCCAGGGTCATGCTCATGTCGCATCTGGGCAGGCCCGAAGAAGGGCGGTTCGATGCAAAGTATTCATTGCAGCCGGTCGCTCAACGTCTGCGCGAACTACTGGGCCGCGAGGTGCGGCTGGTGAAAGACTGGCTGGACGGTGTCGATGTTAACAGCGGCGAACTGGTGCTGTGCGAGAACGTGCGCTTCAATCCGGGCGAGGCGGATGACGATGCCGGGCTGGCCCGAAGAATGGCCGCGCTGTGCGACGTGTTCGTGATGGACGCATTCGGCACCGCGCATCGCGCGCAGGCGTCCACGCACGGGGTGGCGCGTTTTGCGCCGAAGGCCTGCGCCGGACCGCTGCTGGTCGCCGAGCTGGAGGCGCTCGCCGCGCCGCTGGTAAAGCCGGCGCGCCCGCTGATCGCAATCGTGGGCGGCGCCAAGGTATCGACCAAGCTCATGGTGCTGGAGTCATTGCTGGAAAAAGTCGATCAGCTCATCGTCGGCGGCGGGATGCTCAACACGTTTATCGCCGCGGCTGGTTACGAGATCGGCAATTCGCTGCATGAGCCGGATCTGGTGGAGGCCGCCAGACGTTTGAGCGTCGCGGCCAGCGCGCGCGACGTCGCTATCCCGCTGCCGGTGGACGTCGTCTGCGGCAAGGAATTTTCCGAGACGACGACGGCAACAGTCAGACGGGTGGACAGCCTGGAGCCGGACGATATGATCTTCGATATCGGCCCCGAAACCGCGAGTCACTTCGTTGCAATGCTGAATGGGGCACGCACGGTAGTCTGGAACGGGCCGCTAGGCGTGTTCGAGTTCCCTCAGTTCGCCGAAGGCACCCGGCGCGTGGCCGAGGCCATCGCCGCAAGCGATGCGTATTCGATCGCCGGCGGCGGCGATACCCTGGCCGCCATGGATCAATTCGGGGTCGCGGAGCGGATTTCCTATATCTCCACCGGCGGCGGCGCCTTTCTCGAATTTCTGGAAGGCAGGACATTACCCGCCGTGGCGATGTTGCAGGAACGCGCGGCAAGGTGATTCGCGTCGCGCCGTATACCGCTGATGACGTTCGTTGATCGGAAATTTTAGACCTTGCCAAGACGGACAAAGATAGTCGCCACCTTGGGCCCGGCGACCGACGCGCCTGGCGTGCTGGATGCGTTAATCGATGCGGGTGCGGATGTGGTGCGACTGAATTTTTCGCACGGCTTCAGCGAGGATCACGCGCGTCGCGCGCGGCACGCGCGCGAACTGGCCGACGCGCAAGGCCGCAACGTCGCTATCCTGGCCGACCTGCAAGGCCCTAAAGTACGCATTCAGCGCTTCGCCGCTGGTGTCGCGCTATTGCAGGAAGGCGCGGCGTTCGTGCTCGACGCGGAACTGGATGCCGAGGGCGGCAACAGCGAACACGTGGGCATCACGTATCAAGAGCTGCCCGGCGACGTCCGCGGCGGCGACACGCTGCTTGTGGACGACGGCCAGATCGTGTTGCTGGTCGAGCGGGTGCAGGGATCGCGGATTCATACCCGCGTGGCGGTGGGCGGCGAGCTTTACAACAACAAGGGTATCAATCGGCAGGGCGGTGGCCTGTCGGCGCCTTCGCTGACGGATAAGGACCGTCTCGACATCCGGTTTGTCGCCGACATGGGCGCGGATTATCTGGCGATCTCGTTCGCACGCAAGCCTGAGGACGTACTGGAGGCGCGCCAGCTGTTGAAAGATGCCGGCGGCGAGGCGGGCATCATCGCCAAGATCGAACGCGCCGAGGCAATGCGGTCGATCGACAATATCATCGCCGCCTCGGACGCCATTATGATCGCGCGCGGCGACCTGGGTGTGGAGATTGGCGACGCGGAACTGCCGGCCGCGCAGAAGCTCCTGATCAACAAGGCGCGCGCTCAGAACCGGGTGAGCATCACCGCTACGCAGATGATGCAATCCATGATCTACAGCTCGATCCCGACCCGCGCGGAGGTGTTCGACGTGGCAAACGCGGTGCTGGACGGAACCGATGCGGTGATGCTGTCGGCCGAGACGGCTACCGGCCGCTATCCGGTGCAGGCAGTCAAGGCCATGAGCCACATCTGCGAGGTGGCGGAACGCCAGCGGGGCGCGCTGACCTCCGATCATCGCATCAACACGCGCTTTGTGAGAGTGGACGAAGCTATCGCCATGGCGACCATGTACACCGCCAACCATCTGGGCGTGCGCGCCATCGCCGCCATGACCGAATCGGGTTCGACACCGTTGTGGATGTCGCGCATCAGTTCCGGCATTCCCATCTACGCGCTGACCCGCCATGACAAAACGCGCCGCAGGGTGGCGCTGTACCGCGGCGTGTATCCGGTGAAATTCACCACCGCGGTGACCGAGCACGTGCAGGCCAGCCGCGAGGCCGAGCGCGTGCTGGTCGAGGCCGGTGTCGTGAAGAAGGGCGATCTGGTCATCATCACCAAGGGCGATCTGATGGGCCGCGACGGCGGCACCAATTCGATGCGCGTCGCCAGTATCGGCGCCCTGGAAGACTAGCCCGTGGCGACGAAACTCGGCGTATAGTGAACACGCTCGCATCCACCGGGCATGATGGTCTGGACGAGTGGCCCTGATATAATCGTCCGTGATTATTCCCCTGGCCGCCGGCTCGCGCCGCGATGGCCGGACGGTGCGGTCACCGATATTTCCCAGGAGCAAGCCATGAAAATTGTTACCGCCATCATCAAGCCGTTCAAACTGGACGACGTCCGCGAATCGCTTTCAGAAATCGGTATTCAGGGCTTGACGGTCACCGAAGTCAAAGGCTTCGGTCGCCAGAAAGGACACACCGAGCTTTATCGCGGCGCGGAATACGTGGTGGATTTTCTGCCGAAGATCAAACTCGAAGTAGCGGTTGGCGACGATCAGGTCGATGCGGTCATCGAAGCGATCACGAATTCGGCCAAGACCGGCAAGATCGGCGACGGGAAAATCTTCGTCACCGGCATTGAGCAGGCAATCCGAATCCGCACGGGGGAGACCGGCGCGGACGCCATCTGAGTAGCGACACTGGGTGTGATAAAACTTGGTCCGTAAATATCAGGCCGCCTTGGCGGCGATAGCTGGCTGTCTGCCCGCCGCGGCGTTGGCGCAGGCGGGGCTGAACGCCGGCGACACGGCCTGGCTGTTGACCTCGACGGCGCTGGTGCTGTTTATGACCATTCCGGGCCTGTCGCTGTTTTACGCCGGTCTGGTCAGGGCGAAGAACGTGCTGTCGGTGTTGATGCAGTGCTTCGCCATCACCTGCCTGGCGTCGTTGCTGTGGATCGTTTACGCCTACAGTCTCGCGTTCACCGACGGCGGCGCGGTGAACGGTTTGATCGGGGGCTTGAGCAAGATATTTCTCAAAAGCGTTACGCGCGATTCGTTGTCGGGTACGATTCCGGAGACCGTGTTCGTCATGTTTCAGATGACTTTCGCCGTGATCACGCCCGCGCTCATCATCGGCGCCTTCGCCGAGCGCATGAAATTTGCGGCCATGTTGTGGTTTACGGCGCTGTGGCTGACGTTTGTTTATCTGCCCATCTGTCATTGGGTGTGGGGCGGCGGAGGGCTGTTTCAGATGGGCGTACTGGATTTCGCCGGCGGGCTGGTCGTGCATACCACCGCGGGGGTCGCAGCGCTGATCGCAGCCATCGTGCTGGGCCGACGCAGGGGGTTCCCGGAGACCCCAATGCCGCCGCACAATCTGACCTTGACGGTCGCCGGCGCCGGCATGCTGTGGGTGGGCTGGTTTGGCTTTAACGCCGGCAGCGCGGTGGCGGCCAATGGCAGTGCCGGTATGGCGATGCTGGTGACGCATATCAGCGCGGCGGCCGCGTCGCTCGCGTGGATGACCATGGAGTGGTTGCGGTTTAGGAGACCAAGCGTGCTGGGCATCGTCACGGGGATGGTCGCGGGACTGGGCACTATTACGCCGGCCTCGGGTTTCGTCGGGCCCGCGGGCGCCCTAATTATTGGTCTGAGCGCCGGCACCCTATGCTTCTTTGCCACCAACATCGTCAAACGCGTACTCCACATCGACGATTCGCTGGACGTGTTTCCCGTGCACGGCGTGGGCGGGATTTTGGGCACTTTGCTGGCCGGTGTGTTCGTATCCGCGAACCTTGGTGGAGCGGGTCTGGCGGGAGGTCAAACGCCAATGGGGCAGGTGGGCGTACAGATCGTCGCCATCCTCGCGACCGTAATTTGGACGCTGTCCGTAACGTTCGTTATTCTGAAAATCATCGATGGTCTCCTGGGGCTACGCGTGGCGGAGGCCGAGGAGACCGAAGGGCTGGATATTACCCAGCACGAGGAGACGGGTTACTCTCTGTAAACCTGTATCCTCTACGACAGGCGAATCAACGACAACGAGGTGAAACAATGATTTCTATAGCTATGCGCATGGCCGCGCTGGCCGCGTTACTGGCCCTGACC
>JACCYU010000072.1 GCA_013696315.1 Gammaproteobacteria bacterium
GTGGTGGAGCTAGGCGGGATCGAACCGCCGACCTCCTGCATGCCATGCAGGCGCTCTCCCAGCTGAGCTATAGCCCCACGAGCGGGAAACGGAATGCTAAGTGGGGCTTGCCGGTGTGTCAACCCGATGCATCCCGCACAGTCCTGGGTCCAGCCCCGTGCATTCAGGCTGCACGCTACGCGCCGTGTGGTCTCGCCCGAATAAAATCGATGGCGCAACGTATGCGCGCCAGGGCGCGCGATTTGCCCACCAGTTCCAGGGTGCTATCAATCGGGGGCGACACCGCACCGCCGGACACCGCGACTCTAAGCGGCTGCGCGACCTTGCCCAGCTTCAGGCCACGCTCATCTGCCAGGCCCGCGATCACATTATGGATCGCTGGCGCCTGCCACGCTTCGAGACCGTCGAGCACGGCCGCCAGCGCCTCAAGTAATTCGGCGGCCTCGGCAGACAGGTGTTTGTCCGCGGCTTTTGCGTCGTAATCCTTGAAGTCAGCGTAGAAAAATCGGCTGTTTTCGGCCAGTTCTGTCAATGTCCTGGCGCGTTCCCGCTGCGCGTCCCACACAAGCTCCAGCTCAGGCCCATTCTCCAGCGGAATATCGAGTCGCAGCATCTGCTCGCGCAAATGCGGGAGCACCATCTCAGCTCCGCTGTACTTGATGTAATGCTGATTAAGCCACAACAGTTTGTCGGGATTTAACGTCGCGGCGGCGCGATGCACCTGCTGAATGTCGAACAGTTCGATCAGTTCCGTACGCGAGAATATCTCCTGATCGCCGTGTGACCAGCCTAGGCGTACAAGATAGTTGACCAGCGCATGCGGCAGATACCCGTCATCGCGATACTGCAACACGCTGACGGCGCCGTGACGTTTTGACAATCGCTTGCCATCGGACCCCAGAATCATCGGCACATGCGCGTACTGCGGGAGCTCGGCGCCGAGCGCGCGCAGAATATTGATCTGGCGCGGCGTATTGTTCAGGTG
This sequence comes from Gammaproteobacteria bacterium, assembly GCA_013696315.1. Lineage (NCBI taxonomy): Bacteria > Pseudomonadati > Pseudomonadota > Gammaproteobacteria > Gammaproteobacteria bacterium. The sequence goes on from JACCYU010000072.1 coordinate 986, forward strand.
ATCGTCGCCGCGGATGACATGCGTGATGTCCATATCCATGTCATCGACCACGACCGTAAAATTGTATGTCGGCGAGCCGTCCGCACGGACGATGATCAAATCGTCCAGCTCACCATTGCTGAACGTGACTCGGCCATGCACCAGATCGTTGACCACGGTTTCGCCGGCGAGCGGGTTTTTGAACCGCACCACGGGTTGCACACCGGGCCGCGGCGGGCCCTGATAATCGCGGCAACGCCCGTCATAACGCGGTTTTTGCCGGGACTCGAGCTGCGCGGCGCGCACGGCTTCGAGTTCCTCGCGCGTGCAGTAGCAATGGTAAGCATGCCCTGCATCCAGCAATTTCTGGCTGCCTTCTCTGTAGCGGTCGCCGCGCTGACCCTGGTAATGAGGACCCTCGTCGTAATCGAGATCGAGCCAGGCGAGGCTACCGAGAATGGCGTCCACGGACGCCATCGTGGAACGCTCGCGGTCGGTGTCCTCAATGCGCAGGATGAATTTTCCGCCCTGTTTTCTTGCGTATGCCCATGAGAACAGCGCCGTGCGGGCGCCGCCGATGTGGAGATACCCGGTGGGACTGGGTGCAAAGCGGGTGCGTATCGTCATGGATAAGGCTTTGTGAGGAATTTGAGAACTGATGCCTGGCGGCGGTGGCGCGAATGCCAGCCGCAATGAAAAACTTCTTCTGTTACTCGGCCACGTAGTGAATCAGCAGCTCCTGCTGGTCTCTGTGTGTGGTGCGGCCGAGACTGATCGAGCCACGTCCCCAGAGCGGCGTTTCTTCGCGGCGCAGATACACCTCCTGTCCATCGAGATGCCGGACGAAAGTACCATTGGTGCTTTGGTCCAGAAGCACGAACTTGCCGCGACGATAGGCGATGCTGGCGTGGATGCGGGATACCAGATTCGCATCCACCACCAGGTCGCAGGCGGCATGCCGCCCCATAAGCACACCCCGGGTGTCGGACAGGATTGTAAGCTGTCGTTCCTTGTACTTAAGGTAAATGCGCGAGATAGTCTGCGCCTGAACGTCGGCGCGTGTCAGAATACTGGTGACATCCCCATGTTCCCACAGCACTTCGTAAACTGAGATCTCGCGCCGGTCACCCTTGAGGGTGATGATATCGTAAAGCCGGGTCAACGCCGCGTTCTCCGGCGCGAGGTCATCCACAGTGTTTTGTGTGGTGATGATCTGACCCGGCTTGGCGATGGTAGTCATGACCGCGGCGATGTTGGCGGCGTCACCATGCACATCGTTATCATCCACGAACGCCGCACCTTTATGCAGGCCAATATGCACCGCAAGCGCGACACAATCGAAAGGCTGCGCCATGACTTCCTGCATGCCGCACGCCGCGTGCACCGCGTCGTCGGACCGCGCGAAGCGGCACATGATCTCATCACCTATGGTCTTGACGACAGCGCCGGAATGCCGGTCACTGACGAGTGCCATCGCGCTCAAACATCGGGACAGGACGCCGCGCGCGCGCTCATCGCCATAGCGTGCGTACAGACCGGTACTATCGGCCACATCCGCGAACAGCACGGCGCATTCAACGTTTTTGTCCGAAGCCATTATTAAGGACACTACTGAGAACGTTCAGCCGGCGGCAGGTATCGGTCGAACTCGGGCTTGGCGCGCGCGGCATCGAAGGCCTCGCGGCCCGTGATGAGTTGCGCCTGCACCAGCTTGTGCAGCGCGTTGTCCATGGACTGCATGCCCATCGACGAACCGCTCTGCAAGATGTTTTCGATCTGATCGATGCGGCCCTCGCGAATCACGTTGGCAACTGCCGGCGTATTGATCAGAATTTCAATTGCCGCAACCCGCCCGCGCCCGTCTGCACGCCTGACGAGTTGCTGCGAAATAACGCTGCGCAGTGATGTGGATAACATGGTGCGAATGTGTGGCTGCTTCTGCGCCGGAAACGTGTTGATGATGCAATCCACCGTACCGGCCGCGCTGTTGGTGTGCAAGGTGCCCATCACCAGTATACCGGTTTCAGCCGCCGTTACGGCCAGTCCCATGGTTTCCAGATCCCGCAATTCGCCGACCAGAATCACATCCGGATCCTGTCTTAATGCCGAGCGTAACGCACTTGCGAAACTGGCGGTATGCTGTCCGACTTCGCGCTGGCTGACCATACACCGGTGGCGCTGATGCATAAATTCGATGGGGTCTTCGATGGTCACGATATGCCCGTCGCAGGTGCGGTTCACGGCGTCGATCATCGCGGCCAGAGTCGAGGACTTGCCCGAGCCGGTCTTGCCGGTCACCAGGATCAGGCCCTGCTTCTGCGTGCACAGACCCGCCAGAGACGCGGGCAACCCCATCTGTTCCAGCGAACTGACCACGGCCGGGACAATCCGAAACACCGCGCCCATGCCATACAAATGTTGAAACACGTTGACCCTGAAGCGCGCGAGCCCTTCGCGCGTCAGCGCGAAATCGGCGTCGTCGTGCTGTTCGAAGTGGGCGCGGATCCTCGCCGGCATGACGCCGTACAGCATCTCGCGCGTGGCCTGCGCGTCCAGACGAGTCTCGTCTATTGCGGCCAGTTCACCGAAACGGCGCATGCGGGGCGGGTCGCCGGCGACGAGATGCAGGTCCGACCCCTTCTCCGCGATCACGCGCCTGAGCATGTCATCCAAATTCGGCATGTCATCGACTCCATCGAAACCAATGTTTGAAAACCAGGGCAGATTCGGCTGCAAGGCGGCGAAGGTTGCGCGCCTGACGCGGGCCGTGAGTTACCCCGCCGACGCCTTGAACAGCAGTGCCGGATCGGTCACGAAGCGCTGAAACAGCTTATTATCCGTGGCGTTCAGGTAGGCTTCGTCCGGGTCCACTTCTTTGCGCTTTACTGCGTCCAGCAGCGCCTGATCCATAAGCTGCATGCCTTTGTCACGGCCAGTGCGAATCTGGTTCGGAATCTGAAAGGTCTTGTCCGTCAGAATGAGGTTACCGATCGCGTGCGTGTTGAGCATTATCTCGACGATCGCCTTGCGGCTCCGGCCATCCGCGGTCTTCACCAGCACCTGGGTTAATACGGCGTGCAGATTCTGGGAGAGAAATATTTTGCCCTGCTCCCGCTGTTCGGCCGGCAGCGCATCCAGAATCCGGTCCAGAGATTTGGTCGCGGATGTCGTGTGTAAGGTCCCCAGCACCAAATGACCGGTTTCGGCTGCCAGCATCGCCATACTGATGGTCTCCGGGTCGCGCATCTCGCCTACCAGGATCACATCCGGATCTTCACGCAACGCTGCGCGCAGGCCGGCCGAAAAGCTTTTGACGTGCGTGCCCACTTCGCGCTGGATGACCTGCGACTGTTTGCTGGGATGAATGAACTCGATGGGATCTTCCAGGGTGATGATGTTCATGCGTCTGGTGGTGTTGATGTGGTCGATCAGCGCCGCGAGCGTGGTGGACTTGCCGGTGCCGGTCGAGCCGGTGACCAGCACCAGCCCCTGACGGTAATGCGCGAGTGTTTGCACCACCGGCGGCAGCGCCAGCGCCGCGAACGCCGGGATTACCGTTGGTATGTGTCGCAAGGTGGCGCCTACGCCTGAAGACTTGCGGTACAGGTTCACCCGAAACCGCCCGACGCCGTCCGACATATAGGAGAAGTCCAGATCTTCGCCATTGATAAGTTTTTCCTTCTGCGTAACAGTCAGAATCTCTTGTAGATAGCTTTCCAGTTCAACCTGACCCAGCTCCCTGAACTTGATCGGTAGCAAATCCCCGTGCATCCGCAGCATCGGCGGTACGCCCACCGCCAGATGCACATCGGAACACCCTTGTTCACGGCCGAGTTTCAGAAATGCATCGATGCGTGGCACGCCGGCTCCTTTACGTTTCGAGCGCCGCGAGGCTGGATCTGAGCTCGCCCATGCTCTGAAAACGCAGCTCCGGCGTGGTCGCCATGCATTTCAATATCACCGCGCTCAGGGTCAGCGGCAACTGGGCATTGAGCTGCGTTGGCGTCTGCGCCCTGCCCTGCACGTGCTGATACATGATCGCCATGCTGTCCGCGCCGGCATAGGGGGGGCGGCCGGTCATCATCTCGTAGAGAATAATGCCAAGGCTGTAGATGTCGGTGCGCGCGTCTACAGGTTTGCCGAGCACCTGCTCGGGCGCCATGTAGGTCGGCGTGCCGATCACCAGGCCCGTCTTGGTCAGCCGTGCTTCGGTATCGCGAACGGCCGCGGCAACACCAAAGTCGACAATTTTTACCAGGCCCACATCGTTGATAAGAATGTTGCTGCGCTTCAGATCGCGATGCACCACACTGACGTGGTGCGCGGCTTCCATGCCCGCACATACGTCCTGCGTAATCTTCAGACCGCGGTTCGTATCCATGGGCTTGCGTCCGCGTATTTCCGAGCCCAGCGTATGACTTGGGAAATATTCCATGGAAATGGCGGACAATTTGCCAAAGGTGATCATGTCGAAGATGCGGATGACGTTGCGATGCGTAATCCGGCGCGCGAGCCTTAGTTCGTAGACGAAACGTTTGATCGTACTTTCATCGGTTGCCATCTGCGCGTGCAGAAATTTGAGAATGATCTCTTCCCTGATCATCAGATCTTCCATCAGATACACGGCACCGAACGCCCCCCTGCCGATAGGCCGAATGTATCGATAGCGTTCCGCCAGCACATCGCCCGGCTTGAGGGTTGCCATGTCCACGGTTTCCGGCCGGGGGAGATGCGTTCCACGCGACACGGTCTCAGGCATGATCAGCGCGCCGGACGTGTCTCCTGACCGGTCCGCGGCCAGCAGCCGGGTGGTGTGTTGATGCCGGTCGCATAGCTTGCGCGGATGCGCGCCGACATCTCGCCGGCCAGCTGGCGAAGTTCCGCGCCCCCGTCGGCCGTATGCTGCGTGAGGGCGATCAGAATCGTATCGGCGCGGGATTCATCCACCAGCGACGCCAGCGCTGTAAGCGCCTCGCGCCGGACGTTGTCCGAACCAGTTTTCAGCTTTTCGATAACCGGCCTGACCGCCGCGCCCGAACCCAGCTTGCCCAGCGCCCGGACCAGCACCAGAGTCAGCGCTTCTTCCTGGGCGGGTTTGTCCAGCATGCGGATGAGCGCGGGCACCGCCCGCTTGTTGCCCAGCTCGGCCAGTGCATCGATGGCGCGCTCCTGTACCCACCAGTCGGAATCCAGCGACACCAGCAGATGATCGAACATGGCCGGGTCTTTGGTCGCGTTGACAATCTCGATCGCGGCGCGGCGTACGAACTCGTCCTCGTCCTTGATCAGGGCGACTATCGATTCCACCACCCGCGGTCCGCCGATCCTGCCCAACGCATCGGCCGCACGGGTACGGACCCAC
>JACCYU010000073.1 GCA_013696315.1 Gammaproteobacteria bacterium
CAACGCGGCCAGCCGCGACCTGTTGATCGAGCTGCGCAACGTGGCGGAGACGCAATACGCGGCCGGGCGCGCGACGCAGCAGGACGTCACCCAGGCCGAGCTCGAAACACGCAAGACTTTCGGACAAAGCACTTGGCCTCGCGCGGCAACGGCGTTCAATACAGGCGCAGCTTAACGGACTGCTGAACCGCGCGCCTGGCGCGTTGCTTGCGCGGCCGGGGCGCATCGCGCCGCCCGCCGCGCCGCCCAATTTAAGCGCGCTGCGAAAGGCCGCGCTGACAAGCCACCCGGACTTAAGGCGCTTCGAAGCCCGCCTGGCCGCGAGCCGCTCGCGCGTGGATCTGGCCGCAAAAGACTTCTATCCCGATGTTCGACTCATGACCGGCTACAGCGGCCTGTGGGACGAGCCGGAGAAGCGCTTTACAGTGTGGGTCGCGATCAACCTGCCCTGGAACCGAGACAAGTATCGACAGATACAAGACGCCGCGCAGGCCAACACGATGCGCGCAATGGGCGCTGGTGGATCGCCGGGCGCGTCTGCTCGCCTCGCTCGCGCAGGCGCACTCAAGGGTGACCGAGTCGATTAGTGTGATCGCGCTATATCGCGATCGTCTGCTGCCGCTGGTGCGGGACAACCTGAACGCAGCGCAAGCCGACTATCGTGCCGGCACGGGCACCTTTCGGGCCGTGATCACCGCCGAAAACCAGAAACTGATGACGGAACTGCGGCTGGCGCGCGTGCGGGCCGATTATGTCAGGCGAACCGCGCTGCTGGCGCGCTGGAGCGGCGGCGGCTGGCGCCGGGCACTGGCCGGCAAGGCGCGGAACCGATGATCCGGCCACGGTGGTTTTGGTTGCTGGGGCTGTGCGCGCTGGGCGCCGGCATCGCTATCGGCATGCGGCTTAACGGACACCCGGCCGCTGAGCCACGCATGGCGGCAACATCCGCACAGGTGCTGCATGATGCGCCGGCTTATCGGGCCGGCGCGTTACGAATCAGGATCACGGTGGATCCGCGGACGCCCAGAGTCGGCGAGAACCGGTTGGTCGTAGCACTACGCGACAGCCAGGGCGACTCAGTATCCGGCGCGCGGATCAAGGCCGCGGCCGAGATGCCGGCGATGGGGGCGATGCCGGCGATGCAGGCGCCAGCACGCTTGCTTGAAATCGCACCCGGCCGCTACGCGGGCAACTTCAACCTGTCGATGAGCGGCGAATGGCCGCTGTCCATCCAGATCTCGAAACAGGGCATGAAAGATCAGCGGATCGGCTTCGATATGGCCACGGGACGCGCAGGGTTACAGGTCATATCAGGCGCGGTGGCCGAGGGCGAAAGCGGCGCGCAGGCAACGCGCATGGCGGAGGCGCCGGCGGCCACGATCCTGGTGGACAGTCACCGACGCCAGCTGATCGGTCTGAAGCTGGGCCGCGCACACCATCGAACCCTAACGCGCACCATTCGCGCCGTCGGCGAGATCGCGTACGACCCGAGAAGGCGCTCCGATATAAGCCTGCGGTTCGACGCCTGGATCGGCGAACTCAATGCCGATTACGTCGGCAAGCATGTCGACCGGGGCGACGTGCTGTTCACCGTTTATGGCGCGGAATTGCTGGCGGCGCAGCGCGAATATCTGCAGGTGCTGCAAAGCCGTGGAAGCGCGTCCGACGGCCTGATCGAAGCCGCGCGAGGACGGTTGCTGCTGATGGACATGCGCCAGGTCAGATCGACAAACTCGCGAGCCGCGGCGAACCACTGGTTTACGTGCCCATCGTGGCGCCCCGCGGCGGCACCGTGATCGCCAAACGCGTCGTGGCTGGCACGGCCCAGCCCGCGGGTGCGCCCTTGTTGCGCATCGCCGATCTCTCACATGTCTGGGTGGAGGCTGAAATTTACGAGGACGAGATTCCTTTCGTAGAGGAAGGAACGCCCGCCGTAATAACCCTTCCGTATCTGCCGGGCAACATGTACGAGGCCAGGGTCGAGTACGTCTATCCCTATCTTCAAGGTATGTCGCGTACGGGCCGCGTCCGCCTCACGCTGAACAATCCCGATGGCGTCCTCAAGCCCGACATGTTTGCCGAGGTGCAGCTCAAAGCCGATCTCGGACGCCACCTGGTCGTGCCAGAGGAAGCTGTGATATTCGCCGGCAAAAGCCGCATCGTGTTCGAGGATCTTGGCGGCGGACGCTTGAGTCCACGCAAGGTTCGCACCGGTCAGCGCAATGAGGGTTACATCGAGATCCTGGCAGGGCTGCAGGCGGGCGATAAGGTCGTCACCTCGGGCAATTTTTCTGATGGCCTCCGAAGCGCGCCTGAAGGCTGGTATCGAACAATGGTAATGCTACCCGAGCCATTTCCAGTCGGGGCTAAGGGCGTCTCTGGTTCCCCCTCGACAGGGAAAGGTTTGGATGGGAGCGCAAGACCTTGATCGATCCGGCATATCGCGCCGGCCTTATCCAGCGCCTCATCGCTTACTGCGCGCATAACTGGCTGCTGACGATTCTGGTGGTTGCGGTGGTCGCGTTCTGGGGCTACCGGTCGCTTATTCAGACGCCGCTGGATGCGATTCCCGACCTGTCCGACATCCATGTCATCGTGTATACGGAATGGGAAGGACGCAGCCCCGACCTGGTCGAAGATCAGATTACTTACCCCCTGGCCACCACATTTCTGGCGGCGCCCGGGGTGCAGTTCGTGCGCGGCCAGAGCTTCCTGGGGTTCTCGTTTGTCTACGTCATCTTTGAGGACGGCACTGACATCTACTGGGCGCGCTCGCGCGTGCTGGAGTACCTCAACTCCGCGCAAGGGGAGTTGCCGAAGGGCGTGAATCCGACGATCGGACCCGATGCGACCGGTGTCGGGTGGGTATACCAGTACGCGCTCGTGGATAAAACGGGCCGACAAAGCCTCGCCGACCTCCGTAGTCTTCAGGATTTCAATCTCCGCTACGCACTGGAGTCGGTCGAAGGTGTGGCCGAGGTGGCCGCGGTAGGCGGTTATGAAAAGGAATATCAAGTCAACGTCGATCCCAACAAGCTGGCTTCGTTCGGCATCCCACTCGACAAGGTGATCGCGGCGGTGCGCGAGTCGAATAACGAAGTGGGCGGCCGAGTACTTGAGATCGCGGAGTACGAGCATTTCATCCGCGGCCGCGGTTACATCGACTCGACCGAGGACCTGGAAAAAGTGGTGCTCGAGGTCGACCAAGACGGCATACCCGTCACCTTGGATCAGGTCGCCACCGTAAGCTTAGGGCCCGCCATGTCACGCGGCCAAAGCGATCTGAACGGTGAAGGTATTAGCGTGGGTGGCGTGGTGGTGATGCGCTACGGCGAGAACGCCCTGGACGTGATTGCCGGCATCAAGCAGCGGCTGGAAGAGGTCGAGCGGACGTTGCCCAAGGGCGTAAAAGTCGTTCCGGTCTACGATCGGTCGAGCCTCATCAAGCGCGCGATTGATACTCTGGAACGCACCTTAACCGAGGAGATGATCATCGTGTCGCTGGTGATCATCGTCTTCCTTCTGCACGTGCGCTCCGCGCTGGTCCCCATCGTCACGCTGCCGATCGCGGTGCTGTTGGCGTTTGTTCCCATGTATTACCAGGGCCTAACTGCGAACATCATGTCGCTGGGCGGCATTGCGGTCGCTATCGGCGCGATGGTGGACGCGGCGATCGCCATCGTGGAGAACGTGCATCGGCGCTTAAGCCTATGGCAGGCCGGAGAGGTTGGTGCGGACGAGGCGCGCCCGCGTACTGAGGTCATCATCGACGCAATGCAGGAAGTGGGACCCAGCATCTTCTTCGCGCTGCTGATCATCACGGTCTCATTTCTGCCGGTGTTCGCGCTGGAGGGCCAGGAAGGCCGCCTGTTCAAGCAGCTCGCCTTTACTAAGACTTATTCGATGTTCTTCGCGGCCTTGTTGTCCATCACGCTGATCCCGGCGCTGGCCGTGCTGGTGATCAAAGGTAAGATCCGGGGAGATCGAAGCAGGTTGAACCGGATACTGATCGCGGCTTATTTGCCAGTGGTGCGACTCGCGGTGCGCATGCGCTGGGTGGTGGTCGGCCTGGCCATCGTCGCGATGGTTTCGATCTGGCCCGCCTATCAGGGACTTGGTAACGAGTTCATGCCGCCGCTAAACGAAGGCAGTATCCTGTACATGCCGACGGCGGTACCCGGCATGTCCATCAGCGAGGCGACCCAGACGCTACAGACGATGGATCAGGCATTGATGAAGATCCCCAAAGTGAAACGCGTGTTCGGTAAGGCCGGGCGCTCGACCTCGCCCACCGATCCGGCGCCGCTCGAGATGTTCGAGATCAATATTATGTTGAAGGCCGAGAGCGAGTGGCGCGAGGGGCTCACCTGGGACGCACTAATCGCGGAGATGGATGCAAAAATGCGCTTTCCGGGCGTGCCCAACATCTGGTGGATGCCGATCCAGACCCGCACACAGATGCTGGCGACCGGCATCCGCTCGACCTTAGGCGTCAAGGTGTACGGCACGGACCTTTCGACGATCGAGGACGTCGGGGTAAAGATCGAGCGCGCGCTCGCCAATGATCCGCGCACGGCGCCCTATACGCGCAGCGCGTTTGTCGAGCGCTCCACGGGCGGGTACTTTCTGGACTTCGATATCAACCGCACACGAGCGGCACGCTTCGGCCTCAACGTGGGTGATATCCAGGATGTCATCG
>JACCYU010000074.1 GCA_013696315.1 Gammaproteobacteria bacterium
CCACGCCGGCCCGCACCCAGGCTTGCGGGTCTCGCGCCAGCTCCCGTAACAGCGCCACCGAACATGACGGATTGCGGGCGACCCCCCGGCGGACCTCCGTTTCTTCGTCCACCGCCAGCCTGCGCAGTACGGCTTCGGGTGTCGCGGAATTGCGCGCCACCCATCGCCGCACCCAGGGATCGTCATCGACCGCCAGACTCGCGAGGATTTCACGCATCTGGCCTTTTCGCCGCGCCTGGATACGCCGCACCTGACGCGACGGATCGTCCACCAGAGCCTTGAGCGCACTGTCCGGGACGGCGAGGTTGCGGGCCGCGGCGGCCCGCACCTGGCCCTCCACGTCGCTCAACAAGCGCACCAGCGTAGCGAGCGTCGCCGCGGGGTTGGCGGCCAGCATTCTGCGAATCAGCGGCTCGGAATCGTGCTCGGCTTCACTGCGCACGTCCGACGGACTGTTAGGGTGCGCGGCAATTTCTCCGCGAAGATACACATCGCCGCGGGCCCACAGGCTACGCAGCACCGTGGCGTCCGCGTTAGCATTTCGCGCAATCTCCTTGAGCTGCCTGAGGCTTGCATGGGCGGCCAAGGATGCGAGCGCCGCGGCGCCCGTATGCGGATTGCCGCACAGCCCGTGGCGCACGGCCTCCGAAGGATCGTCCAGCAGCTTATCGAGCAGCGCCGCATCCGCGTTGCCATGGGCGGCGATCGCGGCGCGTACGCCCGACGAGCGATCCGTGTCCATCAGCCACGCCAGAGTCGCGCCGGAAGTACGCGGATGGCGCGCGACTCTATGGCGAATTTTCTCGTCCGGGTCCTTGCTCAGTACTGCGAGTATGGAGGGCGGCGCATAAGGCGCACCGGCAAACAGGCGCCGTAATTTTCGGTTAGCCAGACTCACACGTTCGAGCGCCTTTCGAGCCGCCGGTGCGGCGAAGGGATGCAGAGCCGCTGCCAGGTACGGATCACCGCGTTCGCTGACATGAACGATCAATTCTTCCAGATCCTGGCAGTTCGCTGACATTTGCGTCGATGAGCGCCTCTGCGCATTCCGTCCAGGGTTGTTCACGATGTTCGCGAGTCCTTTCAGGCCTGCGCCGCCTGTCTTGGTGGTTGTTCGATGCCTGTGTCCATACACTCGTCGACCAGTTCGATCAGCTCCTGCACCTTGATCTGCTTCTCGTTGCCGGTGGACTTGACCGAGTCCTCGAACATGTTCATGCACTTGGGACAACCCACCACGAATACCTCCAGACCCTCGATTTGCGCCGCCTCCTTCATGCGATTTTCAGACGGTTTCTCCCTGTCCGCGGGGTCCGCCATCCAGATACGCCCACCGCCCGCGCCGCAACAAAATGAGTTATCGCGCGTGCGACGCATTTCCACGAGATCAGCGCCCAGCATCCGGATCGCCTCGCGCGGGGCGTCATAACCCTTGTTCAGGCGGCCCAGATGACAGGGATCATGAAATGTCACTTTACGATCCAGCTTCTTCTTCAATTTGATCTCGTTGTTCGCGAGCATCCGCTGGATCAGGGTACTGGCGTGCTCGATTTGGTAGCGACCGCCGAAGTCGGGATATTCGTTCTTGATGGTATTGAACGAATGTGGATCGGTGGTAACGATTTTTTTGAACTCGCACTGACTCAAGGTCTCGATGTTCGATTCCGCCAGGTGTTCGTATAGCCCTTCCTCGCCCACTCTACGGACGTCATTGCCCGCGTTCATCTCGGCCTCGAACAGGATCCCGAAATCGACCCCCGCGTTGTGCAGGACTCGAGCGAAGGCCTGCGAGACCTTCTGATAGCGCGGATCGAACGAGGCGAAGTCGCCCACGAACCAGAGCCATTCGACCGGTTCCTTGCGCGCGTCCTTGATCTCGAAGTCCAGCTTTTTGGTCCAGGCCGGCCGCTTGCGCTTGTTCTCGCCAAACGAATTGCCTTTCTTCTGTATCTGCTGCAAGGCCGTCTGTACGGTCGCCTCCATCTCGCCTTCCTCGACCAGCGTCCGTCGCATTTCCACGATCATGGGCACGTGTTCGATGCCCACCGGGCAAATCTCAACGCAAGCGGCGCAGCTGCGGCAGGCCCACAAGGTCTCCGCCCTGATCTGATTGACCCCGTCTCCTACGGCGATCAACCTGTCGTTATCGGGAAGTTTGCTGCCCTCAAGCGTGCTTGCGGCCAGTTCTCTCAGTGACAGCACCAGATCGCGCGGCGACAGCGGATAACCCGTGGCATTAGCGGGGCACGCCTCGTGGCAGCGGCCGCATTTGGTGCACGCATCCAGATGCATGAGATGCTTCCAGCTGAAATCTGTAATCAGTTTGTAGCCGATCTTCTCGCTTTCCAGATCCGCCTGCGGCAGGCGCGCCGAAGGCCTTGGGTCGCGGATCGCCAGCGACCCCATGGATGTAAGAATGTGCTTGACCTTGGTGTACGGAATCAAGGCGATAAAACTCAAGGCCAGAATGCCGTGTACCCACCATGTGTACAGGCGCAGATCCGCAGCACCTTCCGGCGACAGCGCCAGGCCCTCGAAGAGGTAAGCCATCGATGCCGCCACGGGTGACCACCAGCGATAGCTCCACACAGTGGGATCACCTTGCAGCCAGACCAGCCGTGCGGCCTCCAGAACAAACCCGGTGATGCCGATCAGGATCAGCAGCCACAGAAACGCCCAGTCCTCGCGGCGATATCCGCTGCGATCCGCATCCGGTTCATTCCCGGAGCGATCCGGGCGGGTGTAATCCAGCTTGGGCGGTCGCAGCCACTGGCGGCGATACATCATGTAGATCAGCCCTGCAATCAAGGTCAGCCCGGCGAGGTCCATGACCAGCGAGAACCAGAGATAGAATGTTCCCTCCCAGAAGCTGATCCCCAGAAGAGGCCCGGTGATGTCGTAGTCGAGGGTGATCGTGGCGGTGCCGATGAACAGCAGCACGAAGCCAAAGAAGATCAGGGCGTGCGCATGGCCTGCCGGCACGTCGCGGCGTCTCAAGGAACGATGGGCGAGCAGCTGCCCAAGCATTTCCTTGAGACCGCTGCCGATACGGGCAAGCTTGAACGCGGTGCCGCGGCGATATTTTCTGACCTGTAGATAACACCCGTAAAGAAATACCGCTATGGCCGCCAGCGCGACCACATAGAAAGAGGCGACCATCCAGCCGGGAAAATCCTGGAACAGGATCCTGGTGACCTCATCCGGGTTATGGCCGTGCTCCAGTAGATCCATAAGACTGGTCTCGGTTCAGCTACGCGAGGTGTGGGCCGCGCCAGGCCGGTTAATCAGGCCCGGTGCGACCGTAGTAGCCGCGCCGAGCCGGTTTCATCGGTCAAGTCTGATACTCGATCTCGAACGCTCCGTCCGGCATGTGCGCCGTACCCCACACCGCGACCTCGCGGCGATAGGGTTTGGGCCACTGCGCGTTGGGCTCCTCGATCTCCCGCGCCAGGCGATGGCCCTCGAAAGTCGAGTCGGCCATCAGCTTGGGCGCCCAGGCGTCGCCAATCACGTACACGTCCTTGACGCCATTATCGGACCACTCGTCCTTGCGTGCCTTCAAGCCCCGATATAGCTCATCGTTGGAGTGGCGTCCCGTGACCAGCACCATCGTATCGAATTCGAGCCACTGGTGGGTTGTGTTTTCCCGGCGCGGCAGCTTTCCAGGGCCTCTGTACTCGCGTTTGGAGCCGTCGCCGTACAGGTTATAGATCTCGATGCGACCCGGCTCGATTCGCGACGCAAAGCTCTCGCCGGTGATCTCGACGTGATTCTCGTGCAGCATGCGCATGGTGTTGGGAAACTCGAGAGTGAACTCCATGTAACTGCCCAGCCCGACGCCGTCCACTATGGTGACCTCGCGGCCTGCCTCGGCCAGTTTCTGCGCGAGGCTTGGCGTCATGTAGTACGGATCGGCGCTCAGGATAATCACCTTCTTGCCGATCTCCTTGTTGCCCGCGTAGATCTGCTCCGGCGTAATCTGGTCGTCCCGACTCGCATCGGCGCCCGGGATCGGCGCATGAGTTAATGCATTGGTGCCGTCGGTATTCCACGAAGCGCCTGTGGCTATCACGATCTTCTCGGCGCCATAGTCGAGCGCCGCGTCCACGGTCATGGGGTTCTGGCCCAATGCCAGTTGCGAGTCCTTGTTCTTTTTCAATAGCTTCTGTATCTGCTGCTCGCGGTAATCGCGGTGGTAACCCCACTCGCCGAGGCCTGGGAGATGTGTCGACACGTCGTTATTGTGGCCACCGACCTTCTCCGCGCTGTCGTACAAATGCACGGTATAGCCGCGCTCCAGCAGTACGCGCGCGCATTCCGAACCGGCAGGGCCGGCGCCGACCACCAGGACTGAATCGTCGGAACCCGCCTTGGGGAATTTTTCCGGATGCCAGCCGCGGCGGTATTCTTCGCCGGCGGTGGCGTTCTGCGTGCAGATCATGGGCGGCCCGCCGATTTCCCAGCGCGAGATGCAGACGTTGCAGCCGATGCACACGCGGATATCGTCGATGCGACCTTCGTCGATCTTGCGGGGCAACCACGGATCCGAGATGCTCGGCCGCGCCGCGCCGATGATGTCGAGCTGGCCGGCGCGGATCACTTCGGCCATTTTTTCGGGATCGGTGAAGCGACCGACACCCAGCACCGGTTTCTTGGTCACCTCTTTAATGAACTTTTGCCACGGAATCTGATGGCCCTGACGATAAAAACGCGAAGGCCCTGCATCCTCGCCCCACTCCGCAATGTCTCCTACGTTGACATCCCAAACGTCAACGTAAGGATCAGCCAGTTCGACGAACTTCATGCCGTCCACTTCAACCTCGATGGCA
>JACCYU010000075.1 GCA_013696315.1 Gammaproteobacteria bacterium
CTTGGCGGTTTCAATGAGGCTGTACAGGTTTGCACTCGATTGGGCGCCGCGCACAGTATCGGAGAACAGCCAGTTGCGGCGGCCGATGACGAAGGGCCGTATGGCATTCTCCACCCGGTTGTTGTCGATGGAGAGGCGACCATCGTCGAGGTAGCGAATGAGCTTGGGCCATTGGTTGTGGAGGTAGGTGAGCGCCTTGCCGGTCATGCTCTGCGGGGCCACCGTGGGCAGGGCGGCATCCAGCCAGGCCCGGAGGGTCTCGAAGAGGGGCTTGGCCTTTTGCTGCCGCACGCTGTAGCGCTCCTCCGAGGAGCTGCCCTTGCACTCCCGCTCGATCCGATAGAGCGCTTGGAGGTAGCGAAGCCCTTCCATCGCCTTGCCGATCTTCTCGGGGTTGTCCCGATCGACTCCCTGGGCCTTGACCGCCTCGTCGAACTTGCGGCGCGCATGGGCCATGCAGCCGACCAGGACGATGTCGGATCGCAGGCCGACGGCGTTGTAGCCGTCATAGCCATCCACTTGCACATAGCCCCGATAGCCCTCGAGAGCCTGAGTGGCACCGCCTGACTTCGGGAGGGATCGTAGTCGAAGAGAAGGACGGGGAGATCCGGGGGTCCGCCGCGCCGCACCCAGAGATAGGAATTCGATTGGGGAAGCTTCGCCGGTTCCTTTAGCACCTGCAGGGTGGTTTCATCCATTTGCAGGACGTCGTAGCCGAGCAGCACATCTTGCAGGAGGTTGATCAAAGGCTGGATCCAGATCCCGAGCTTGATCATCCAGGCGGCGAGGGTGGCGCGGGGCAGATCGAGTCCGATGCGCTTCAGGATGTGCTCCTGCCGATGGAGTGGCAGGGCATCTTGATACTTCGCGACCGCGATATGCGCCAAGAGCCCGGGCGAGGCCATGGTCTTGGGAAGGGGTTGGGGCGGGAGCGGTGCGGTCTTGACGCCCAATTGGCAATGGGGGCAGGCGTATTTTTTCCGCACGTGCCGAAGGACCCGCACCTGTGCCGGGACGATGTCGAGTTGCTCGGAGATCTCCTCTCCGATCTCGACGAGCGCCTCGCCATCGTGGGTGCAGATCCGCTCCTCGGCCGGGAGCTCGTGTATCACCTCGATGCGCGGGAGCGCTGCCGGGAGCGGCTTTCTGCCCGGTCGCACACGCCGGTGGACGGAGACGACTGCTTCCGGCTCCGGATCGCAGGGCGCCGTGGCCTCGGCCTCGTTGAAGAGCCAAAGCTGATCGGCCGAGCGCTTTTCGCTGCTACGCCCGAAGCGTTTGGCGATGAGGAGGTTGAACTGTTCTTGGAGGGGCTTGCAGCCGAGCCTGTTGGCGCTCGGTCTCGCGGGTCAATCGCGCGATTTCGCGGTCTTTCTCCGTGAGCAGGGCGACGATCTCTTGAGCGTCCGAAGGGAGTTCAAGCACCTCGCATGACATGCGTCATTATAACCTACCATCACCTCGAAACGCACTATAAAACCGAGGCATAACGAAGAGTTTTATGCGGTTTCATGCGCGCGATATCGTAGCCGTCCAAAAGCCAATTGAGCTCCTGCCCGTTGATCGTCACAACGGGCTCCGGGGACGATCGGGGCCAATGGAAGCGTTCCTTTTCCAAACGCTTCTGCCAAAGACAGAATCCGTTACGCTCCCAGTAGAGCACCTTCACCGCCGTCGCCCGCCGGTTCCGAAAGGCAAACAACTGCGCCGAGAAGGGATCGAGCTTGAGTTGACTCTCGACCAACACCGCCAAGGCGTACAGCCCCTTGCGGAAGTCCACCGCCTCACGACAGAGATATACCACCGGCAGATCGGGAGCAGGCCGCATCATGACAACGCGCCCGCCGCCTGCAGCACTCTCCCGAGTGCCGCTTCCTCCACCCCGAGTTCCACGACCACCCCGTTCGGGAGGTGCACGCGACAGCTCGAGAGTCGAAGAGAATCCGATACCACGTCGACGCGCTGGAACAAAGACCCAGGCGGCGGCAGTTGATCCGCGCCGTAGCGCGCCAGCCGCCCCTTGGCCCGATAGAATGCCTGCACCGACAGCCGATGCGCCTTGGCATAGGCGACCATCGTCTGACCACTCGCCTGGCACGCACACACGTGCTCATGCCAGGGCCAGAGCTTAGCGGGCAGCGCGGATCTGGCCTTCTCTGTCATCACCGTGTTCTCCTCTCAGACGGACGAGAACACAGTCTCGCAAAGGATCAGCCTGGAAAACTAGATGGGGTTAATAGACCGCTTAC
>JACCYU010000076.1 GCA_013696315.1 Gammaproteobacteria bacterium
CGCGTCTTTGATGCGCTGCTGCTCGATGAACTTCGGAGATTCCGAAGTTGACACGCAGTTGCGCCAGTAGTGGAACCCCCTTAGAGCGCAAGACTAGAGTCGAATTGGGAGATTCCGAAGTTGACACGCAGTAGTGGAACCCCCCTAGAGCGCTTCGTGCCTAGTTGATAACTGCGCGCTGCGTACCCGTATTTTGGGTCTGACCACAGAAGGACCCCTGAAGCACTCATGCGCCGGGTTCCAGTCAAAAAACGGTACTTTTAACGGTACCTGCGAAAACGTACACCACGCAGCGTGTTAAATAACAATCACTTAGGCTGTTAGTGTGTGTCCTTGCGCATCCATCAGCTAGTCCGCCGGCAGGAATGCGAGTTCGCCGGCTTCCATGTCCGGCACGATGATGACGTTGCCATCGTGACTCAAAGCGATATCGGCGGCGTTATCGAAGCGCTCCGCTGTATGCAGTGGCTCGACATCTCCCCCCATCGTCACGTGGAAAATTTCTCCATCCTTGAAGTTGCTGACGTAAATTTTGCCTGCGTGCGTTTTCGCTAGGCCGTCCGCCGATCCAAGACCTTTGGCGATCAGCGTTGTCTCGCCGCTCGCAAGCTCGATACGATGCAGTTCGCCGGAGTAAAAGTCGGTCGCCAGCAGGGTTTTGCCGCTTTCCAGCAATAAACCGTTGGGATTCTTCAAAGTCGATTTTCCGCTGGTTGAGAAGACCTGTTCAACCGCGCCGGTTTGATCGATTGCGTAAACCGCGCCTTCCCCCTGGGCGCGATTGCCCATGTCGGAAACGTACAAGGTGCCGTCTTGGGCTACCGTAAGGTCGTTGAGCAAGCGGAATTTCTCGGGAAAGTCTTTAGGGCCGGCGAGCCGCACGGGGCGCTTGAAGCGATCGATGCGCCACACGCCCGGCGTGTCGGCCACGTAAAGCCAGTCTTCCCATTGAGCCAGTCCTTTAGGATCGTCCAGACCGGCAACATAGTCTTCGCGCTGGCCGTTGGGCGTGACCAGCGCGATGCCGCCATCCCCGGTCTTTCCGAACTCGCCGATTTCCGAGACATATATTTCGCCGTTCGACATCTCTACCGCGGATTCCGGGCTTTGCAGCCCGGCTACCGTGCGCTCGCTGGCTGGGATGCCCGCGGCGGCCGCGACTCGCCACACCACACCGGCGGCATCATCGGTGACCAGCGCGGAACCATCGTTCATCACAGCCAGCCCCACGGGTCTTCCGTACACTTCGCCCTTGGCGCGGTCAGCGATAAAGCCGGTCAGGAAATCTCTCGCCGCGCCCGCCGGCAGGCCATCCTCGAACGGCACGCTGATGACCTTGTAACCCACCATCTCGGCGCGGTTCCACGAGCCGTGCTGGCCGATCAGCGCGTCGCCCCAGTATTCTTTCGGAAAACTTTTGCCGGTGTAGAACTGCAAGCCCAGCGAGGCCGTGTGCGCCCCCAGCGCGTAGTCCGGCTCGGTTGCTTTTCTTACCAGGTCGGGGCGCTCGCCCTCGTGGCGCGGGTCTTCGTGCTGGCCGAAGTAGGCGTATGGCCAGCCGTAAAATGCGTCGCGATGCGCATGGGTCAAATAATCCGGCACCAGTTCGTCGCCGAGCTCGTCGCGCTCGTTGACCACTGTCCACAACGAAGTCGTGCCCGGGGCCCAGGCCATGCCATTGGGATTGCGCAACCCGTCGGCCAGCACTTCCAGGCCCGAACCATCCGGACTGATCTCCAGAATCGCCGCGCGACGACCGTCCTTGATGTCAATGCCTTCTTCGTCGACATTGGTTGCCGAGCCGACCGATACGTAGACCTTTTGCCCGTCGCGGCTGGCGATGACGTTGCGCGTCCAGTGGTTGTTATAACCCCCGGCCGGCAGCTCGATGACCTTTTCACCCTCACCCTCGATGCGGGTCCGGCCGGTTCGATAGTCGAAGCGCATTAATGCGTTCGTATTGGCGACGTAAAAATCATCGTCCACCAGCAGCATGCCGAATGGCTGATTGAGATTCTTTAAAAACACCCGGCGCAGTTCGGGACGACCGTCGCCGTCGTTATCGCGGAGCAGGGTGATACGGTTGGCGTTTTTCTGAATGCTCCCCGCCTTGCGCAGACCTTGCTCGAATTCCTTTGGCATGTCGCGGTCCGGCACCGTCGAGGATTCCGCGATCAGCACGTCGCCGTTGGGCAGCACATACGCCCAGCGCGGGCTTATGAGATTGTCGGCGAAGCGTGTCACCGTGAACCCTTGGGGTGCGACCGGCGTTTTGTTCTCGGGCCAGCCGATCACTTTCGGGAAATTGACCGCCGACTCCGAGGCGAAGGGCGCGGCCAGCGTGGGCGAGGATCCCGCCTCGCGCGACTGCTGACCGTCGCCGCAGCCGGCCAGCGCGAGTGTGCTGCAAATCGTCAATAATGCAGTGGGAACCACGCCACGCCGGAGCGAAGCGGAATTGCGGACAAGAGTATTATTGCGGGACATCACGCCTCCTGTTTTCTCAGTATGTCTTCTGCGGGCCGCGGCTCGCGCTCCCGCAGTAGGGTGGATAAGCCCGCCGAGCCGTTCGACAAGCACACGTAACTTTTGCGGGCGTATCCACCTGCTGCGGTGGATTACGGACACCGATACAACCCATCCCTGGTTTGGCCCAGGCGCGCGCCCTGCCGGGCCTGCTGAAGCTGTTCAAAATCGCTCCAGACGATTTTGACGGCGCGCTGCGCGCCCATATCACAGTACGGGCCAAGCTTAATCGCTGCCGGCCAGAACGCGACTCACTCAACCGGCCGGTTCAATCTTGATGATTTTGCCGTCCGTTTCGTCGGTGATGACATAGATCAGCCCATCGGGGCCCTGGCGTACATCCCGGATGCGTTCGCCCACGTCTTCGAGAAACCGTGTTTCGCTGTCTACACGGCCGCCTTGCATATCCAGCCGCACCAGCACACTCTCCGCCAGCGAGCCGACGAACAGATCGCTCCGCCAGTCCGGGAACGCATCGCCGGTGTAGAATAGCGCCCCGGAGGGCGCGATCACCGGATCCCAGAAGTAAACGGGTTGTTCCATACCTTTTTTGGCGACGCCTTCACCGATTCTGACACCGGTGTAATCGACGCCGTAAGTGATCACCGGCCAACCGTAGTTGAGCCCCGCTTGCGGATGATTCAACTCATCGCCGCCCATCGCGCCGTGCTCCAGAGTCCACAACTGATCGGTCTTCGGATGCAGCGCGGCACCCTGCAGGTTGCGATGCCCGTACGACCAGATTTCCGGTTGCGCGCCCTCGCGGGTCACAAAAGGATTGCCTTGCGGGATCGAGCCATCGGCGTTGATGCGGATGACCTTGCCAATGGTGGTCGAGAGATCCTGTACGTCCTCGCGCCGGTCGTAGCGGTCGCCGGTGGTGATGAACAGGGTGCCGTCAGGCGCGAACACGATGCGCGACCCCCAGTGGTTAGAGCTGTTGACCTTGGGTTCTTGGCGCCAGATCACTTCCACTTTCTGAAGGCCATTGCGGGTCAGCTTGCCGCGCGCAACGGCCGTGCCGGCAACATCGCCGTCCGGCTCGGAATACGAAAGATAAACGAGGCGATCCGACTCGAAGTCCGGCGACAGGGCGAGGTCCAGCAATCCGCCCTGGCCTGACGCGTAGACTTCCGGCACGCCGCCAAGCGGCTCGGAAATCGATCCGTCTTTATCCACGATGCGCAACTGGCCCGGCCGCTCGGTGACCAGCATGCGCCCATCGGGCAGAAATTCCAGCCCCCAGGGATGCTCCAGACGGTCGGCCACGACGCTGGTTTGAACCGGCGCCTCGACCGGCGCCGGGGTCGGCGACCGCGGCGCCTGCGCCGCTTGCGTCGCCGCGTTGTCCGCGCACGCGATCAGCAGAGACATAATCGCCAGTGGGGCGAAGTAGCGGGTCTTGATGCTCAAGAACATGAAGCGTTTACCTTTTGTGTGGGTGCGGTCCGGGTTGGATGTCGATGGCGCTGGATGTTGCCTATGGGTGAAAGACGAATCGAGAAACGAAAAAGAGAATCTATCACCGCGGTGATAACAGCGTTGTGACAACGCCACTAGCCACTCCGACCGCGTTATGGGCGCGCGGTTCGCTCGGCGCGCCTAGTGTGCGCGAATCAGGCGGAGGCCATGCATGGCAGGACTGAAAAAGGATTCAGATGAGACACGAGGCGGCGTTTATTAACGCGCCGCCTCGTGCCAGGGGGTTAGCCAGTCTTAAGGCGCGAGGCGAACGACCACGGCACCATCCGACGTGGGTCGTATCGTTCTCGCTTGAAGGTGTGGCTTAAGATTCCAGCTTAAGGTTTTCGCTCAGACGCTGCGGGCCTGTTCGGCATGTTTGCCTTCGGCGAATTCCTCGACGATTTTTTTGCAGAACGCCGGCAGATCATCAGGGTCGCGGCTGGAGACGAGTCCCTGGTCGGTCACCACCTCTTCATCCACGACGTTCGCGCCGGCGTTGCGCAAATCGGTGCGCAGGCTTGGATAAGAGGTGAGCTTGCGCCCGCGCACCACGTCGGCTTCGATCAACATCCAGGGGCCGTGGCAGATTACGCCCACCGGTTTGGCCGCCTCGAAAAACTCGCGCACGAATCGTACTGCGTCGCTGTCCTGACGCAGATGATCGGGGTTGGTGGTGCCGCCCGGCAGGATCAGCGCGTCGTAGTCGGCAGCGGACGCCTCGGATACGATGCGATCCACGGGAAAGCTGTCGGCTGGATTTACGTCGCTGTTATAGGCCTGGATTTTGCCGGACTTGATCGAAACCAGATCGACCTTGGCGCCGGCCTCGATCACCGCATTGCGCGGGTCGACTAGCTCGACCTGCTCGACGCCATCCGCCGCCAGGATTGCGATCCTCTTACCTTGAAGTGTATGTGCCATTTCTGCCTCTGTATTTGTAGCGCGCGGTCGCATGGGCGCCGCGCGCCGGATTGATTAATTGGTTCGCGCTTATGCCGGGCTCACGCCAAGCTGCTTGAGAATACCCAGTTCGTCGGAACTGCCCCAGCGCTCTACGATCTTGCCGTTTTCGAACCGCGCGATTTGCATGCCGCGCACCTCGATGCGCTGGCCGGTCGCCGCCACGCCATTGAAATCGCCGCGATGCGTACCGGTAACTTTGTAGGCGATCGCGACGTTATCCTCATCGGCCACCATATGATCCACGGCGACTTTTAAATCGGGAAACGCGGTACGGAACATCGTAAAGAACTGTATAAAGCCGTCCGGGCCTTCGCCCTGATCGGGCGCGGGGTCATGATCGACCACGTTCGGCGCCATGACGTCCCGCAATACTTCGAGCGTGCCGCTGTTGATGGCGTCGCCCATTGTCTGCTGGGTTTTGATGTTGTCCTGCTGACTCATATGTTTACTCCTTATGGTTGAATGTATGGTTACGCGCCGGGCCGCAATATGATCTTGGTCCAGCCCTAGTCGCGGTTGTCGAAGTGTTTGTACACATCCGGCGCCTGTCCAGCGACAGCTCGTGCGAGACGATCCACGACGGTTTAGCTTTGCCTTCATGGATGAGATTGGAAAGGTGACGGTAGTAGGCTTTGACGTTGGCCTGGCCGGTACCCGTGCTCTGGCCCTTGAACCAGAATGCGCCCATGTCGAACGCAATCTTACCCTGTTTGCTCATCTCGTCTGGCGCCCCTGATCTTCCGGCAGGAAGATACCGACCACGCCGTTGCCGCCGGTGGCGCGTATCGACTTCACCAGATAATTCATCGTCATGTTCGGCTCCTCGTCGCCCTGCGCGTCGTGCGCCTGATACCCCACGCACTCGCAACCCCGATCGGCGCCCACGCCGTCGGTGAGATCCATTACCTGTTCCGCGCACGTTTCGCGGCCGACTAATAAAAACGTTTATGGGTACACAATCCGTGCCACTGGCCCGGCCGCGCTTAACTCACACCGTTGCGCGTCGATGTATATAGGTAAAACATAATGTAAAACCTATGTAGCCCCCCGGTTGGCAAACGCGGGTACGGCGATTGGCCGCACGTGGCTTTGGTGCTCGAACAGCAAACGCGAGTGGTTGTACTTTTTAGTACGCGAATTGGCGGCAATCCATGAGTTCATTCAGTCAAGGATTTTCTCCAACGTGGATTTTATCGAGCGTTATGGGCAGATCGCGCACGCGCTTGCCTGTGGCGTGAAAAACCGCGTTGGCGATCGCGGCCGCCACGCCGACGATGCCGATCTCGCCTAACCCCTTGGCACCCAGCGGATTGATGATGTCGTCTTGTTCCGCAACGAAGATCACGTCGATGTCGTGGATGTCGGCGTTGACCGGCACGTGATATTCCGCGAGATTGTGGTTCATGAAACGCCCGAAGGTTTGATCGATCACGCTTTCTTCCTGCAGCGCCATGCCGATGCCCCAGACCACCGACCCCAGAATCTGACTGCGCGCTGTCTTAGGATTCAATATCCGCCCGCCGGCAACCGCGCTGACCACGCGCGTGACACGCAGGGTGCTTAAGGCTTCATCGATCTTCACCTCCGCGAACACCGCTGAATGGGTATATGCGGAATATTGATCTAACGCAGGTGAGGACTCTGCACTGGCCTGTTCTTCGATGTAATCGAGCCGGGCGTTGGCTATTGTTTCCCGGATCGAGACGGCTTTGGAAGCATCGCTGCTCAAACACATTTGGCCGCCGGTGAACGTGATGTCCTTATAGTGCGCGCCGGCAAGCGGCGAGCCCTCGATGTCGCGCGCGAGCGAAAACAGTTTCTCCCGTACCTGCTCGCAGGCGGCCTTGACCGCCGAGCCCACCGATACCGCGGTCCATGAACCGCCTTCGATGGGCGCCCGCGGCAGCGAGGTGTCCCCGAGGTTGAACGTCACGTCTTCGATGGCCAGACCGAGCGTTTCGGCGGCAATCTGCGTCATGATGGTGTACGTGCCGGTACCGATATCGGCCGTCGCGGCGCCGACCTGAAGTTTTCCGTGCGCGTCCAGCCTCGCATTGGCACTTGCCGGGTTTTGCAAGGCTTCCCACACACCGGTCGCCATGCCCCAGCCGACGAGCTGGTTGCCTTCGCGCATCGAGCGCGGTTCGGCATTGCGTCGCGCCCAGCCGAACCGCTGCGCGCCCTGGGCGTAACACTCGCGCAACGCCTTGCTGGTAAACGGCTTGTCCTCGTCCTGATCGCGCTCGGCGTAGTTCTTCAGGCGCAGTTCAAGTGGATCGATGCCCGCCGCGTGCGCCAGTTCGTCCATTGCGCATTCCAGCGCAAACACGCCAAGGGTCGCGCCCGGGGCACGCATATCGATCGGCGTGTAAAGATCGAGTTGCACGAGTTTGTATTCGAGCCGGGTGTTGTCGCACTGATAAAGCAGGCTGGACCAGTTAACAACGTTTTCGGCGAACTCCTCGAAACGCGACGTCTCCCCGATCGCGGCGTGCGTGAGCGCCACTAGCCGGCCGTCCTTATCCGCGCCCAGCGCCAGTCGTTGCAAGGTGGCGGGGCGATGGCCGAAGGTGAACATCTGCTGGCGTGTCAAAACCACCTTGACCGGCTGCTTCAGTGCCCGCGCGGCTAACACCGCCATGAACAGTTGATATTGCGGGCGCAATCCGGAACCGAACGCGCCGCCCACATACGGCGAGACGACGCGCACGGCGTCTTCCTTGAGGGCGAACACATTGCAGATGTATTGCTTGCTGCTGAGCACGCCCTGCGTCTTGTCGTACACCGTGATGCGGTCGTCACCTTCCCAGATTGCCGTGGATGAGAACGGTTCCATCGCATTGTGATGTTCGACTGGCACGCTGTAATCGGCCTCGATGCGAACGCCAGCGCCGGCCAGCGCGGCATCGGCGTCACCGCGCGCCGCCACGGGTTCACCCATGCGGTATTTCTCCGGCACATAGGCCTGCCCACGCCGCGCCCCGAGCGAAGTGTCGTGCTCCGCCGCTTCGTACTCGATATGAACCTGGGTGGCTGCGTAGCGCGCCAGTTCGAAAGTCTCTGCGATGACCAGCGCGACCGGCTGACCACTGTATTGAATTTCGTTGCTGTAAAGCGGGCGAAACGGCGAACCTGGCGGCGACAACGCATCGGCGAAACACGCATCTTCGCCCGCCAGGCCGGAGACGTTTTCGTGCGTAAAAATTTCTAATACACCTTGCAGCGAGATCGCTTGTGCCACATCGATGCGCACGATCTTGCCGCGCGCGATCGGGCTCGAAATGATCACGCCGTGCGCCAGCCTTGGCGCTTTAAATTCCGCGGCGTACTTCGCTACGCCGGTGACTTTCGCGTGGCCATCGACGCGGCTGATGGGGGTGCCGATGTAAGCGGTCGCTGACCTCATGCTGGCTGCTCCGTCGAAACGGCCCGTTGCAAAGCGCGTACGATCGCGTGTTGCGCGAGCTCGATCTTGAAGTCGTTTTCGCCGTAACCTTTTGCATTACGCACGACCGCTGTCGCAGCCTGCTGAAAATTCTCCACGGTCGCGGGTTTGCCGTTCAATATTTCTTCTGCCTCGCTGTCACGCCAGGGTTTGTGCGCGACGCCGCCGAGCGCCAGCCGCGCGGTGCTGATGCGGTCACCATCCATTTCCAGCGCCGCCGCGACCGACACCAGCGCGAATGCGTACGAAGCGCGATCACGCAGTTTCAGATAGCAGTAATGTTCCGCGAAGCCCTTGGGCGGCAGGTCGATCGCCGTGACGATTTCGTAGGGTTGCAGGGTGTTGTCGATTTGCGGCGTATCGCCGGGCAGGCGATGAAAGTTGGTAAAGGGAATTTGGCGCTGACCCTCGCTGCTTTGAACCTGCACACTCGCCTCCAGCGCCGCCAGCGCCACGCACATGTCCGATGGATGCGTGGCAATGCACTGGTCGCTTGCGCCCAGGATCGCGTGGATACGGTTGAAACCGTCCATCGCGGAACAGCCGGCGCCGGGCTCGCGCTTGTTGCAGGGCGTGGCGGTATCGTAAAAATAATAACAGCGTGTGCGCTGCATGAGATTGCCGCCGTTGGTCGCCATGTTGCGGAGCTGCGCCGACGCACCCGAGTATGGCTTTCGACAGCAACGGGTAACGCACACGCACGGTTTCGTCGTAAGCCGTATCCGCGTTTCTGACCAATGCGCCCAGCCGCAAACCGCCGTTTTCGGTCGCCTGGATCCTGTTCAGCGGCAGCTGCGTGATGTCGATCAGACGGCGAGGACGCGCCACGTTCTCCTTCATCAGATCGACGAGATTGGTGCCGCCGGCGATGAACTTCGCGGTTGAATCAGCCGCGATTTCGCGCACGGCTGATGCCACGTCACTCACTCTTGTGTACGAAAAATTGTTCATGATGGGGTATTGACTCTCGCGGCCGCGATCACCTGCTCAATTGCCGCGACGATGTTCGGGTAGGCCCCGCAGCGACAGATGTTGCCGCTCATCAGTTCTCGGATGTCGTCGCGCGTCTGCGCGTGTCCTTCATCGATCATTCCGACGGCGGAGCAGATCTGGCCCGGTGTACAGTAGCCACACTGAAACGCGTCATGTTCCACAAACGCCCGTTGGAGGGGATGCAGCGTGTCGCCGTCAGCCAGGCCCTCAATCGTCGTGATGCTGGCGCCGTCCTGCATGATGGCAAGACTCAGACATGCGTTGATGCGTCTGCCATCGACCAGCACCGTGCACGCGCCGCATTGTCCGTGATCGCACCCCTTTTTCGTGCCGGTCAGATCAAGATGTTCGCGCAACAGATCGAGCAATGTCGTCCATGGCGCGACGTCCAGCGCATGTGCCGCGCCATTGATTTCCAGCTGAATCGAATGTGTAGATGGCGGCACCGGCGATGCCTGTCCATCGACCTCCGGCATTCTCGACTGATTCATAAGCA
>JACCYU010000077.1 GCA_013696315.1 Gammaproteobacteria bacterium
GACACGAACTGGCGAACGTCACTCAGCAGTCGACCAGCCGGCTGGTGGAGATCAACCAGGTCCGTCACGAACTGGCGACCGTCACTCAGCAGTCGACCAGCCGACTGGGGGAGATCAATCAGCTCCGGCACGAACTGGCGACCGTCACACAGCAGGCTGCGAGACGGCTGGCGGAGATAAACCATCTGCACGAAATCATCGCGGTGCGCGATGATACGATCAAGGAGCAGGCTGTCTCGCTACAGGAGCAGGCTACCAGGATCGCGACGCAGACCGCCACCATCAGTTCGATACTGTCTTCCACCAGTTGGCGCCTGACGACGCCAGTTCGCACGGTCGTGACCCGTTTGCGCGCATCCCGCACTCGCGCGCGCGCGCTGGCCACGGCCAGCCTGCGGTTGTTGTTCAAGCAAATGCCGTCTGAAAGTGACCGCAACGCTGGCTTCAGGCTGATCGCGACCACGCTTGCCGGCCTGGTTCACTGGCTGGAGGACGGCGGCCGTGCCTACCGCGCCTGGGTCAAGCGCTACGACACCCTGAGCGACACGGACCGCGAGGGCATTGAGCTGCATATGAATTCCCTCTTCCGGCAGCCGCTGATCTCCGTGGTGATGCCGGTGTTCAATCCTTCGGAGCGGTTTTTGCGCCGCGCGATCGAGTCGGTCATGGGGCAGTCGTATCCGTGTTGGGAACTTTGCATCGCCGACGACTGTTCGACCCAGCGACACGTGTCGCGGGTGATTCGTGAATACGCGGGGCAAGACAAACGCATCAAGACCGTGTTCCGCGCGCGCAATGGCAACATCTCCGCGTGCAGCAACAGCGCTTTGGCGCTGGCAGAAGGCGAGTTCGTCGCACTCCTGGATCATGACGATCTGCTGGCCGCGCACGCGCTTTACATGGTGGTTGTCGCGATTAACGACAATCCCGACGCCGACATTATTTATTCCGACGAGGACAAGATAGACAAGCGCGGCCGGCGCAGCCAGCCGTACTTCAAGCCCGACTGGAATCCCGACCTGTTCCTCGCGCAGAACATGATTAATCATCTGGGCGTTTACCGGACGTCGCTCGTTAAATCGGTGGCGGGGTTTCGCGAGGGATTCGAGGGCAGTCAGGACTACGATCTGGCCCTGCGCGTCATCGAGCAGAGCGCGCCGGATAAGGTCATCCACATTCCCCATGTGCTGTACCACTGGCGGATGGGGCCGCGGCTGCGTACCTTTTCGCAAACCCAGTTGGCCCGTGCAGTGAACGCGGCGCAAGGCGCCGTGCGCGAGCATCTCGCGCGCACGGGACAAACGGCGACGGTCAGCGCCGCGCCAGGGGCCGAGCATCATCAGCGGCTAAGCTGGCCGGTGCCCGTGCCGCCGCCGCTGGTTACGATCATTATTCCCACCCGGGATCAAATCGGGCTGCTGCGGCAGTGCATGGACGGGCTATTGTCCGGCACACGCTACGCACCGATCGAGGTGATCGTCGTGGACAACGGCAGCGAGGAGCCGCAAAGCCATGAATACTTCCGCGAGATACAAAATGACGCGCGCGTGCGGGTGGTTGAGTACGATCGTGAATTCAATTATTCGGCGATCAACAACTTCGCGAGTCAACAGGCGCGGGGCGAATTGGTCTGCCTGCTTAATAACGACATCGTCGTCATCAATGAAGACTGGCTGGATGAAATGGTCAGCCATGCCGTGCGCCCGGAAGTCGGTGCGGTTGGGGCGATGCTCTATTATCCGGGCAACACCATTCAGCACGCGGGAGTTATCGTGGGTCTTGGCGGCGTGGCGGGTCACAGTCATAAGTACTTTCTGCGCGGTAGCCCGGGTTATTTCGGGCGTCTCAAGCTCGCGCACAGCTTAAGCGCGGTTACTGGCGCCTGCCTCCTTACGCGGCGTGAAGTCTATGGTGAGTGTGGCGGGCTGGACGAGAAAAACCTCA
Organism: Gammaproteobacteria bacterium; assembly: GCA_013696315.1. Taxonomy (NCBI): domain Bacteria; kingdom Pseudomonadati; phylum Pseudomonadota; class Gammaproteobacteria; species Gammaproteobacteria bacterium. The sequence goes on from JACCYU010000077.1 coordinate 1,945, forward strand.
AGATTGCGTTCAACGATGTGGATTTGTGTCTGCGGATACGCGCGCGCGGTTACCGGATTATCTGGACGCCGCACGCGGAGCTGTATCATCTGGAGTCGGCCTCCCGTGGCGCGGACATGGCACCGGAGAAGGCGGAGAGATTTCGAAAAGAAGTCATCTGGATGAAGAATCGCTGGGGTGACGCCTTGCTGTGCGATCCCGGTTACAATCCCAACCTGACGCTTGATAGGGAAGATTTCTCGCTGGCGTACCCGTCTCGCACCCGTAAACCGTGGGACACGTATGTGGTCGAGATGATGATGTCCTCCGACGAAAAGGGCAGCGTCGTAGCGCTGGAAGAGCAACAAAACGGATGAACATTCTGGTTATCGGCAAGGGCAAGACCGGCACCACCATTATCTCGAAATCTATTCAGCTCTCCATGCCGGATTCGCTTTATTATCTGGAGCCGAAAAAGATCGGTTTTTTTCTGAACAGCGGGCCGCCAGACGGTGCGTGTGTGGTGAAGATCATCTACGAGCACTGGGACTCGACGCCGAACCTGCGCGAGGCAATCTTGCATAACGAACTCGCGCTCAAGTTCAAGCGCATCGTGGCGATAGTACGCGACCTGCGTGACGAGGCGATCAGCCGGCTTTTTTACATCGCGCTCCCGCTGGCGCAACGGGGTGTGGAGACGCAGCGGATGGATGCGTGGCTGGATGTGCTGATAAAAAAGGAGCGGGATCCGCAATCCATCTCTTTTCTGAGCATGATCGAGCAACTGAACGACATCTTTGGAACGAAGGTGGCGCCGCGTCCGCCTGTGGATCTGCGTTACCTGCGATTTCTCGACAAGCACGCGCCACGGCTCCACGTTATAAAATATGAGGATTTTATCGAGGACCGGCTCGATGAGCTGGAGGCTTATCTGGGGTTCGAAGTATCAGACAATCGTCACGTTGGCGAATACCACTGGACCCGGCGCAGCGCTGCCTACAATAACTGGAAGCGCTTTTTTACGCGCGGCGACGTGGAACAATTGCGTGATCTTTACGATCCCCTGCTCAGCCGGCATGGGTACACAGACTGGGCGCTGGACCCCGACCCGGTGCTGAAACCGGACGAATGTTCCGGTTATGTGCGGCGCATCGTCGCCGGCGTGCAGGCGGCCGCCGCGGCGCCCGGATAGACGCTGTGCGGCGACTTTTAAGGACATTAATCGCTTGATTTTGCGTTTCAATTCGACTGGAGGCTGAAGTGTGGAACAGGATTCGCCAGCGTCTGTTCGCGGGTGATCGCGCGCGGACTGATCAACAGACCACCGACACGACGCCTCAGGCCAGCGCATCACAAGGCGACGCGGCTAGTGAAGACGGTGCGCGGGCAGACGCGATCGCGCGCGAATTTGAACAGCGCAAGCCGTGGGTGACGCGCTTCTGGATAAACGGCGTGGCTTATGGCGGCGCCTTTGATGCCATGAACGATGCGCGTCTGGAGCAGTTCCGCACGCAATTTCCCGATGTCAAAACCATTCTTGAACTCGGCGCGCTGGAAGGCGGCCATAGCTTCGGGCTGGCCGCGGCCCCACAGATAACGCGTGTCGTGGGTCTGGAGGGGCGGGCTTCCAATATCGAGCGCGCGCGCCTGGTGCAAAAGCTGCTTGGCCTTGGCAGGGTTGAGTTTCACGAGGTCAATCTCGAGCAAACTGACCTTGCCGACTGGGGTCGGTTCGACGCGGTTTTCTGCTCCGGGCTTTTGTATCACCTGCCCGAGCCGTGGAAGCTTCTGGACCTGTGCGCAAAAGTCAGCCCCAGATTTTTTATGTGGACCCATTACGCCGCCGGTGACGGCAATGTAGAGGTCAACGGCTATCGTGGCAAGTGGTTCAGGGAGAGCGGTCTCGGCGATCCGTTGAGCGGCATGTCGCAGGAATCCTTCTGGCCAACTTTGCCAGCACTGGAACAAATGCTGCGGCACAGTGGTTACAACGAGGTTCGTATCATTCACGATGACGCGCAACACCCGCATGGCCCGGCCGTGACCCTGGCGGCAACGGCCGGTTAAGCAATTGCGTCGGGTTACATCGCAGACCGCCTGCATATTGTCCCACGGATCGATTTCCAGCCAGGTGCGGTTCAAAGGTAAACCATGGATCTTCAAGCCCTTATTGTCGCGGCGCGACCGCGCCCCATCGTCGATGCGCGGAACAAGCTTTTGTTGCTCTGGAGTGCGAAGTCCGGCTGCACATTCGCCGTCAAATGGCTGTTTACGCAGATGGGTGTGCCGGCGGCCTGTGCTAGGCCGCATAAGTATCGCGCCGAGCTGTATAAGAGCGAACAGCAAAACACCGCGGTAACGGATTTCGCCAAAGCGCCCGGCTCGTATCGCACGGTCAAATTCATCAGGGACCCCTTCAAGCGCGCCGTGAGCGCTTACATACACGCTGACCGCATTGGCTACGACGATGCCGCGATCAGCACGTTCCTCGGGCGTAAGGTGGATGCGACCAGCCGTTTTTCCTTTAGAGAGTTTCTGCGCTATCTCGAAAGCATCGATCTGACCCGTTGCAACATTCATCATCAATTGCAAACGCACGCGCTGGAGCGCCGCTACATGCTGGCATCGATGTTTCTGGTCAATCTGGATCATTCCATGCAAACGCTTCCGAAGCTCGAGTTGTTCCTGGGGCTGGATCAAAGTGATCCTCGGCGTTTCAGAGAATCGGCTCACCACACGCGCAGGCTGCAGGATTCGGCCGACGGTTTTAACGGCGACAAGGTTTTCGACATCTTCAATATAGCCGCTCCTCAAATGCCGGATTTTCGCAGCTTCTATGACGCGGTATTAACAGACCGTGTTGTCAGTCTGTATGCGGAAGATTTTGTGCGCTACGGCTTTAGTCCGTCGCTAAACGACCGAGGGCGTTATCGGGCATGAGCGTTCGGATGCGATTCGACCTTAAGCAATCCCCGCTTCACAAATTGATAGTGGCGTCGCCGCAGCCGATCGTGGATTCTCAACACAAGATCGTGCTTCTCTGGAACGCCAAGGCAGGCTGTACATTCGCCGTCAAATGGATGCTTGGTCACATGGGGCTGCTGCGGGAGGCGCTGGCTGCATCATCGCTGGATTCATTATTACCGCATTCAAAAGCTATACAAAAGCGCGGCGCACAAGGCATCAGTCGAGGACTTTGCCGACGACCCCGCCGCTTACCGGGCTGTGAAGATCGTCAGGAATCCGTTTAAGCGCGCCTTGAGCTCTTTTATACATGCTTCGCAGTGTGGCTACGAAGACGTACCTATGGCGAGGTTTCTTGGCCGGGCGGTCGATGCGGAGAACCGTTATACGTTTCGGGAATTCGTTGCCTATCTGGAAACGATTGACCTCAATGAGTGCGATGCTCATCATCGCTTGCAGGGACATCGCTTAGAGCGGGCTTTCGCGCCGGGCACGCGTTTTGTGATCGATCTCGACCACTCCATGATTTTGCTGCCCAGGCTCGAACGGCTGCTCGGTCTACCTCGATCGAAATTGAACCGCTACCGGCAATCGCACCATCACACGCGACCGTCCGAGCGTATCGCCGCCGGGTTCAGCGGAGATGCGTTGTTACACGTAACGCCAAATTCGAAGAGTGAGTTGGCCGGCTACCGTCACTTCTACGACGCGGACCTCGAACGCCGCATTTATAATTTGTATGCGGAAGATTTTCTGCTCTACGGTTTCTCTACGACGCTCGGCAGTTAAACGATGATTGATCGAACGCCCTCCGGATTAAATCGAGTCAGTGAGGATAAGCAGAATATCATCCGCGGCCTGGTGACGCGGCCTCGACCGATACTCGATTCGCAACATCAGCTAATGCTTTTCTGGAGCGCCAAGGCGGGTTGTACATTCGCCGTCAAATGGATGCTTGATCATATGGGGCTTTTGCAGGAGGCGCTGGCGCACCACCAGTGGGTACATAAATTTCGTGTCGCAAAGCTTTACGCGGGACTCGCCCACAAATCATCCGTGCGCGACTTTCTCAATTCTCTCGTAGGTTACCGAGCAATCAAGATTGCCCGCAACCCATACAAGCGGGCCGTCAGCTCGTACATTCACGCCGCACGTTGCGGTTACGAAGATGCCAGAGTATCCGATTTTCTAACTCGGCCCGTCGAAAAACACAGCGGGTTTTCCTTCAGGGAATTCGTTGCATATCTCGAAACCATCGATCTAAGCACCTGTAACGTTCATCATCGCATGCAGGTTCATCCGCTTGAACGTTGTTTTGCGCCGGGATCACGTTTCATAATCGATCTGGATCATTCCATGGCTTTGCTCCCGAAGCTGGAACGCACGCTCGGCTTGCCTGAGACTGATCCCGCCGACTACCGTGAATCATCCCACCATACGCGTACATCGTCGGAGGCGGACGAAGAATTCCGCGGCGATGCGGCGTTCAACGACTTACGGCAATCGAAAGCTACATTGCCTGGCTATCGCTCGTTCTACGACGCGGACCTCGAGCGTCGCGTTTATAATTTGTACCCTGAAGATTTTCTGCTCTACGGTTTCTCCACGACGCTCGGTAGCTAATGTTTTTACCTGTGAGCGGCGCGCCGGTCTTATTGCGGCACGAGGTTCTCGCTCCGTTGTCGGCGCCGCGTATTTTTTCATTTGATGAGAGTTGTCATGGCGTCGGTCAGCTTGAAAAAATTCACTAACCAGCCAATCGATGCGCTGCGGCGATTCGTGCGCTTTGCGCGAGGTCTTCTGACGGCCTCACGGCAGCATGCGGTTGGCTACTCGCACGCGAATGGGGCGTTCGACGCGCTGAGCGTGGAACGCGCGGGCTTCATCCAGGTGGAAGGCTGGGACAAGCACGATCGCTTGCAGGATATCGCGTTGCCGCAATGTTTTGTGGATGGCCGCGTGCTGCCGGTGCTGGAGGCGTTTCGCAGCTTCCGCCCCGACGTGGCCACGGCGATCGGCGCGGACAATTCGTTTCTGGGACTGGTAGTGCTGTATGCCATTCCTCGTGACAGGTGCGGTGTGCTGCATCGGGTGAAACTGGTGCACAACGATACAACCGTATTCGACATCAACGACGCTTTCCAGACCGAAACGCCGCCTTACGGCAAGCTGCTGGACACGCAGGATGTATTGCATCGTGAAAATATCTACGCTTACGGTCCGCCAGCCACGGCGGTGGCCGAAGAAATCAGGCGTCTCGCGATGGCCCTGCCCGGCCCGGTGCTGGATTTCGGTTGCGGCAGCGGTGTACTCATCAAGTCGTTGCGCGATCATCAAATTGAAGCATATGGCATCGAACTTGACCGCAAGCCGGTAGCGGAGAGTCTGCTACGCGGGGCACGCGAGCATATTCAGCTATACGACGGCGGTTACCCGTTGCCGTTTGCCGATGGGCAGTTCGCGAGCGTAATTGCCTCCGAGGTTATCGAACATGTCGCCGAGTACGAAACCGCACTGAATGAGATCGCGCGCGTAACGCGCGACAGTTTCCTGATCACCGTGCCGGACATGAGTTCGATTCCCGTTTGTCATCACAACCATGTCGTGCCCTGGCATCTGCTGGAGTCGACCCATGTCAATTTTTTCACCCAGGCCAGTCTGCGGCGCGTGCTGGAGGCGCGCTTTCGCGATGTGCAGTTCGCGCGCCTGTGTCCGGCGATGACCAACGGTTCCAAATGGTACGGCAATCTGGCGGCGGTGTGCCGCAAGTAGCTTGTCCGTCGCAAGCAAGGCTACCCCTTCGTTGTTGCCGCCGCCGGGATCCGACATCCTCGTTGACATGAGCGAGCATGGAAAGGTCGCGGCGGTGGTAGTCAACTGGAACGGCGGCGAAAACCTGCGGCGCTGCATCGACAGCCTGCTTGGCCAGACGCGCCGGCCCGCGCGCATCATTGTGGTTGATAACGCGAGCGATGACGGCTCGCTGAACGGACTGGCAAGCCTGGCCGGCGCCATTGAGATTGTGCGGCTAGACAGCAATACTGGCTTTGCCGCCGCGAACAATTTTGCGATCGAAAAAGCGTCGGACTGCGAATGGGTCGCGCTACTCAATCCGGATGCGTTCGCTGAGGCTGCGTGGCTGGCCGAATTGCTGGCCGCGGCGAACGCCAACCCGGCGTTTGCTTCTTTTGCCGCCCGCATGCTGAATCATGCCGACCCGGCGCTACTGGATGGCGCGGGTGACGCATATCACTTTACCGGCTTGGCATGGCGCCGGGGGCATGGCACGGTGGCGCTAAACCATTATGAGCGCGTCAAGGATGTGTTCTCGGCATGCGCTGGAGCGGCTCTATATCGTCGCGACGCATTGCTTGAGGTCGGTGGTTTCGACGAATCGTTTTTCTGTTACATGGAAGACGTCGACTTGGG
>JACCYU010000078.1 GCA_013696315.1 Gammaproteobacteria bacterium
TGTCTGCACCGGCCCGGCAAAATCCAGCATCCCAGTGTAGGTGTAGGCGATGATGTACGCCGGCATCGCCAGCGGCAGCAGCAACGCCCATTCGAATACCGTCCGGCCGGGAAAGCGGCAGGTGGAACACAGCCAGGCCGTGGAGACGCCCAGGCTTAAGGCGCCGACCGCAACCCCCAGCATCAACGCCAGGGAGTTGAGGATATAGCCCTTGAGCACCGTGTCCGCCAGATGCGCCCATACCGCGCGCGCCGGGTGGAACACGAAGCTCGCGACGGTGAGCAACGGTAGCGCGAGCACCATGGCGATGGCAAACACGCCCGCGTCCCAGGCGCCCGGCCGCCCCCAGATTGCGCGGCCGCGGGACCGGGCGAACGGCAATGTGCCGGTCGGTACGCTGCTCATGGGTTCAGGCTGACAGCTTCACGCCGTGACGCGGTGGGTGCGGCTCGCACGTTACGGCCAGCCGACTCTATCCATCAGCTTCACGGCCTTCGCGTTGAGCTCGCCCAGCCGGGAAAGGTTCAGGCTATCGGCCTTGAAGTCGCCCCAGGAGCGCAAGGTTTCACTTGCCGCGACGCCGACCTTGACGGGATACTCCTGATTCGCCTGCGCGTACCAGTGTTGCGCCTCGTCGCTGACCAGGAATTCAAGCAGCTTCACGGCGTCCTGGCGGTGTCGGGCAGCTTTGGTCACACCCGCTCCGCTAATGTTGACGTGCGTGCCGCGTTCCTCCTGATTGGGCCAGAAGATCGCCACTTTGCTGGCCGCTTCCTGCTGGCTGCGATCAGGATCGTTGAGCATCTGGCCGTAGTAATAAGTGTTGGCGATGGCGATATCGCACACCCCCGCCGCCGCCGCTTCGATCTGATCGCGGTCGCCGTCGGTGGGCTTGCGCGCAAAGTTGTTCACCAGCCCTCTGGCCCAGCGCTCGGCGCGTTCCTCGCCCAGGCTTGCGATCATCGAGGCGACCAGCGACTGGTTGTAGATGTTGCTGGACGTGCGGATGCAGATCTCCTTGCGCCAGCGTTTATCGGCTAGCGCCTCGTAAGTCGATAGCTGCGCCGGATCGACTCTTCCCTTCACGTACATGATGGGCCGCGCGCGCATCGACAGGCCGAACCAGTAACCGTCGGTGTCTCGATAGTTGGCCGGTATCGCGGCGTTGAGAATCGCTGACTGCACCGGCTGCAGCAGACCCAGCTTTTCAGCGCGATGCAGACGGCCGGCGTCGGTGGTGATCAGCACGTCGGCGGGCGTATTGCGGCCTTCGCTTGCCAGGCGCTGCAGCAGCTCGTCGGCGTCGCCGGTGACCAGATTAACCTCGATGCCAGTCTGCTCGGTGAAATCGTCCAGCAATGGCTTGATAAGCTGTTCTTCGCGGGCCGAATAGACGCTGATGCCCTCGCTGGACGAGTCACAGCCGATCAGGCTAAGCATCGTACATAGGGCGGTCGCGAGCTTGAGAGCGGGTTTCATTCAACGAGCCTCCAATAATTTGTTTGCCGGCGCAGAGTACCATTAATGAGAAACGTTATCATTGCGAAGTGACGCTACAATCGCAAACGCGTTATCGGCCGCGACCACGGCAAATCGTGCCGGGTTCTGGTACGCTCAAAAGCATGCCTCTCACTCACGGCGGTCCGTAACCCGCCTGGTCCATAACCTGATTGACCCACAAGATTAACGATTAGCGCGGTGTCACCGAATTCTACTAATGAACCAGGCGGCTTGCCGGAGTCCCTGCGCGCCGACGTCCAGCGCCACTGGGAGGCGTTTGACGCCCGCGATGCATTGCAGGATAGGCGACAGGAGATACTGCGCGTGTGGGCCGCCAGCCCGTTCGCCGCGAAGACCTGCTTACAGAACCCGGAACTGCTGTCCAAGCTGTTCGAGTCCGGACATCTTCAGCGCGCTTACACCCCGGACGAGATGGCCGCGCGGGTTGCGGGCGCGGTCGAGCCCGCTGCTCCCGAAGCCGCGCTGATACGTGCCTTGCGCGTGCTGCGCCGGCGGGAGTGGCTGCGCATCGCGTGGCGCGATCTGACCGGTGCTGCCAACCTGGATGAAACCTTGCGCGAACTCTCCGCAATGGCCGGGCACTTTGCCGAGCAGGCGCTCGAACATTGCTATAGCCGCGCCTGCGAGAGATATGGGGTACCGCGCGACCCGCAAGGCGAGGCGCAGCAGCTGGTGGTGCTGGGCATGGGCAAGCTGGGCGGGGCTGAGCTGAATTTTTCTTCCGACATCGACTTGATCTTCGCGTATCCGGAAGACGGCCAGACCGACGGCCGCCGCGCGCGGGACAACCGCGAGTTTTTCACTAGGCTGGGGCAGAGATTCATAAAGGTACTGAGCGAATACACGGCCGAAGGCTTCGTATTCCGCGTCGACATGCGGCTGCGGCCGTTCGGCGACGGGCCGCTCGCGATCAGCTTCGACGCCATGGAGCATTACTATCAGACGCACGGCCGCGAGTGGGAGCGCTATGCCATGATCAAGGCGCGGGTCGTCGCCGGCGATCGCGCCAAAGGGGACGAATTGCTGCGGCGTCTGCGACCCTTCGTTTTTCGCCGTTATCTGGACTACGGCGCATTCGGCAGCCTGCGCGACATGAAAGCGCTGATCGACGGCGAAGTCGCCAGGCGCGAATTGATCGACAACATCAAGCTTGGCGCCGGCGGCATCCGCGAGATCGAGTTCATCGCGCAGGCCTTTCAACTGGTGCGAGGCGGTCGCGACACGGAACTTCAGCAGCGTGAGCTGCGCGCCGTGTTGCCGTGCCTCGCCAGAAAAGGCCATCTCCCGCAAGCGGATGTCGATGCTTTGCTGGCCGCGTACGCGTTCCTGCGACGAGTCGAAAACCGCCTGCAGATGGCGAACGATCAGCAGACGCACGCGCTGCCCGAGAATGACATCGAACGCGCGCGGCTCGCGTTCGCCATGAATTTCGATGACTGGGCGTCATTCGCTGAAACGCTGGATGCGCATCGCCGACGGGTGCACGAGCGGTTCGAGCGCACCTTCGCCGAACCCGAGTCTGTTGATCCGGAGGTGGGTCATACCGGCAGCAATCGCGCGCTGGTCGAGCTGTCGCAGGGCCATTCAGACGACGACCGTACGCTAGCTCTGCTGCGCAAGGCCGGGTTCGACGATCCTTCGACCGTGGTGCCGGCGATCAAGGCCCTTTACACCGGGCATGCTTATCAGGCGCAGGATGAAACCAGCCGCGAGCGCCTCAACCGGCTGATGCCCTTGCTACTGGCGGAGGTCGCACGGCAGCCCGATCCTGCCCGGACGTTGTCGCGAATTCTGCCGCTCATCGAGGCCATCGCGCGGCGCTCGGTTTATCTCGCGTTGCTCGCCGAACATCGCGAGGCGCTCGCGCAGCTCGTAAAATTGAGCGCCGCGAGTAAATGGATTGCCGAATATCTGTCCCATCACCCGATTCTGCTGGACGAATTGCTCAACCCCCGCGATCTTTACGCGCCGCCCGACCGGGCCGGTCTCGCGGCGCGGCTTGGCGATGAGTTTGCCCAAATCGACCCGTTCGATATGGAGGCGCAGATGGAGCGTTTGCGGCAGTTCAAGCAGGTCAACGTGCTGCGCGTGGCGGCGGCGGATGTGATGGAAGCGCTGCCCCTGATGCGGATCAGCGATCAACTGACCTGGATCGCGGAGGTGATTCTGGAGCACGTGCTGAATATCGCCTGGCAGCAGATGACGGCGCGTTACGGCAAGCCCGGCTGCGTAATCGACGGCGAGCAATACCGGCCGGGATTCGCGATTATCGCGTACGGCAAGCTGGGCGGTATCGAGCTTGGCTACAGTTCTGATCTGGATCTGGTTTATCTGCACGATAGCGCCGGCGAGCAGCAATGCACCGACGGCGAAAAATCGATCGATAACGCCACGTTTTTCGTGCGTCTGGCCCAGCGAATCGTGCATGCGCTGACGGCATTTACCCCCGCCGGTCAGCTCTACGAAGTGGACATGCGCCTGCGCCCCAGTGGTGCGGCGGGGATTCTGGTCAGCGGCGTGCAGTCGTTCGAACTCTATCAGCGCGAAAAGGCCTGGACCTGGGAGCAGCAGGCGTTGGTGAGAGCGCGGGCGGTGGCAGGCAGCGGGGGAATAGCGTCGCAGTTTCAGCGTATCCGCCACGAGGTGCTGGCGCGTAAAAAAGAAATTCCGCGGCTGCGCCGCGAGGTGCGTGAGATGCGTGAGCGCATGTGGCGCGAACTGGGCAGTCACGACTATACGCGCTTCGATTTGAAAAAAGACGCCGGCGGTATCGCGGACATCGAGTTTATGGTGCAATACCAGGTGCTGGCGCACGCGCACGATCACGCCCGTTTAAGCGAATTCACGGATAATATTCGCATCCTGGACGGCCTCGCCGCGAGCGGCTTGTTAACGGCCGAGGACGCAGGTTTTCTGCAGGATGCTTATCGCGGTTACCGCGATTCGGTCCACGCGCTGAGCTTGCAAGGCGAGTCCGCCGCGGTAGTGGATGGCCAAGAATTCGCCGAGGAGCGCGCCGGCGTCCAGCGTTTGTGGCGGGACCTGATGGAAGTGCCCCAACAGAACATACAATGAAGCAAACACGATAAAGCATTAACCGCGAAGCATGCCCAAGGCGCTGAATTCGCAAAGTTGCATATTGCTCAAAGGCGTCATGAGGCAGGCAAGCATCATCCGCCATCGTATCCTTCTACGCTTATGTTTAACCTTTTATGCCTTCGCATCCTTTGCGCCTCTGTAGTCTTTGGGTTAACTTCACCGGCCTGCGAATCAAGAATAGTAAATTACGGGAGTACCCCCGATGTCCATGGCCGATCGTGACGGTCTGATCTGGTTCGACGGCGAGATGGTGCCCTGGCGAGAAGCCAAGGTGCATGTGCTGACGCATACCCTGCATTACAGCATGGGGGTGTTCGAGGGTGTGCGCGCGTATGACACCCGTCGCGGCACGGCAATCTTCCGGCTTGCCGATCACACCAGCCGGCTGTTCAACTCGGCGCATATCTTAGGGATGGCCATGCCGTTCGACAAAGAAATGATCAGTGCCGCGCAACTGGCGGTGGTGCGCAAGAATCAACTCAAATCAGCATACATCCGGCCCATGTGTTTCTACGGCGCGGAGGGCATGGGCCTGCACGCGGAGGGATTGCGCGTGCACTGCATGATCGCGGCCTGGGAGTGGGGTTCATATCTGGGCAAGGACAATCTCGAAAGGGGCTTGCGCATCAAGACGTCGTCATTCACGCGCCATCACGTCAACATCACCATGTGCAAGGCCAAGGCGAACGGCAACTACATGAACTCCATGCTCGCCCTTCAAGAGGCCACGCGCGACGGTTACGACGAGGCGCTACTGCTGGACATCGAAGGCTATGTCGCCGAGGGCAGCGGCGAGAATATCTTCATCGTGCGCGACGGCGTGCTGTACACACCGGACCTCACCTCCGCTTTGGACGGCATTACGCGCCGCACGATTATCACCCTGGCGGGGCAACTGGACATCCCGGTGCGCGAGAAGCGCATCTCGCGCGACGAGGTGTACATCGCCGACGAGGCGTTTTTCACCGGCACCGCCGCCGAAGTGACGCCCATTCGCGAGCTGGACAATCGCGCTATCGGCACCGGCCGGCGCGGCCCCATCACCGAACGCCTGCAGACCATGTTCTTCGATCTCGTCGGCGGCCGCCGCGACGACCATCAGGACTGGCTCACCCCGGTCGCCTGAACTTGAGGAACGCCATGCCCAACCCGCACAGTTCGGACGCGCAGGACAAGTTCACAACGCCCAATGACCGGCGCGCATATACCATCGCGCGCGCCGACCTTCCGCTGCACTGTCCGCTGCCGGGCATGAGCCTGTGGGATTCGCACCCGTTGGTCTACATCCCCATCGAGGACAGCAAGGGCGGACGCATGCGCTGTCCTTATTGCAGCACCGAGTTTGTGCTCTCGAATGAGTGACTATTCCAGCGCGCGGCCGCGCGCTGGGTATCGGTCTCACGTGTTGCAAGCCGTATGGTGACAGGCTTATCCACGCAAGTTGGCTGGCAGTCGCGGGCGCAGGCTCCCGTTGACGTTACGGCCGCAGGCGTCGTTTTTCTCTTCCCCGTGCTGGCCGTAACGGCGCCCCATGGCGCCACCGGCACCTTCGGGGTCCTGTTCGCCTTGGGGCTAGTGTTTGGCTGGCAGGGTTGGAGGCAATTGTATCGCTGGGAAAAGCAGGTGCTGACCGGCTTCCTGGCTTACGCCGCTACCGTGGGTTTGAGCATGTTGATCGCGAGCGAACACTTGGCCGATGCTTTCGACGGTTACAGCAAGCATCTGCGATTCGTGGCATTTGTGCCGATCTATTTGATGACGCGGCGCTTCGGTCTCGATCTGTCGCGTCCGCTGATCACCGGCATCGTGGCGGGTCTGTTCGTCATGTGCGCGGTCGTCGTGAATCAACGTTATGCGTTAGGCATCGAGCGGCCCGGCGGCAGTCGCGATCCGGTGCAGTTCGCCGACGTGCTGATGCTCTGCACCGTACTGGCGGGGCTGGCGATGGTCACCCTGCGCGCGCGCGCCTGGCAGAATATATTGGGTGCGGTCGCAATCGGCGCCGGCCTGTATGCCAGCTACCTTTCGTTGACGCGCAACGCGTGGCTGCTGGTGCCGATCGTGTTCATTCTGATGCTGGCCCATGAGCGCCGGCATATGACGCGGTTACGCTCGTTACTCCTGGCCGGTAGTTTCGTGGTGCTGTGTGTGCTCTGCTTACACCCGCGTTCGCTCGTCTTCGAGGGTTTCCAGTCGGGGTACCAGGACATCGAGCTGTATATGGAGTCCCCGGGCAAATTCAGTTCGTGGGGTCTGCGGCTCAATATGTGGCGCAACGCCCTGATCATCGGTAGCGATGAGCCGTGGTTCGGTACCGGCTTGGGAGACTATGACGAAGCCGCGGGCGAACTGCTGGCAAGCGGCACGTCCTATTCGCAAGATCCAATGCTCCTGGAGCAGGCGCACAACGCCTTTATTCACACGTTTGCCGAGAGTGGTGTTTTCGCCTTGTTAGCCTTCACCGCCGGTCTGTTGGTGACGCCGCTGCTGGCGTTCGCCCGTCACTGGGGCACCCGCCGGGAGCACGGCAGCAGCTTTGCCGTCCTTGGCGGGATGACAGTGACGCTCGCCTTCGCCATCTTCGGTATCGGCCACGCGTGGATGGGCAGTAACAATTTCATCAGTATCTATCTCCTATTCATGCTGGTGTTTCTATCCAGCCTGGCGGTCGCCGAGCATCGGGCGGCAGCGGATCGGCGGGGATGATGCATCCGGAGGGCGCCGTCCTGGACCTCGGCTGCGGCGACAACAAGTATCCGGGCAGCGTCGGTGTCGATCACTATCCTTTCGACGGCGTGGATCTGGTTGCGAACCTGGACCACACACCCTGGCCGCTGGCTGCTGATGGCTACGACCACATCATCGTGAGCCACCTGATCGAGCACGTGACAGACATTCCGGCTTTCATGAACGAGGTGCATCGCGTTGGCCGACACGGGGCGCTGGTGGAGGTCACGACGCCGCATTTCTCCTCCCATGATTCCTACCAGGACCCGACGCATCGCTGGCATCTGGGCACGCTGTGGCCCCAGATATTCTGCCAGGGTTATCTGCGCAGCCGGGTCGCGCCCTTCAGTATGGTCTCGGTGGATGTCAGCTTCGGAAAGAACCTGCGCTACTGGTTTCCAAAGCTCGCAATCAGGGCCAAGGGCCTGGGGTGGTGGGAAAAGAATTATGCTTTCGTTTATCCCGGGCGCGACATGATCACCCGCTTACGAGTGGAAAAGCCCGCGGTTTGACGTCGGGCCATTTCGCGCCATGCGCCTGTGCCTGGAGTTAACCGCCGTATGCCGTCCCGTACGCACCGGCATCGCTCGCTATGCCGAGCATCTGGCGCGGGCAATGGTCGCGGAAGTCGCCGCCGGCGACCGTGCCGATACCATTGCCTGCGCCTATCGTCTCTCGCGTTGGCCGCGGCGTCACCTGCGACTGTCGTTGGCGGAGATAAGGTCAATCTGGATTCAGGAACCCTGGTGGCCCGTGCGGCCTGCTTTCGACCTCGTCCACGGGCTAGACGCGCGCGTGCCAGACTGGAAACACGTCAAAAAGGTCGCTACGGTGCATGATCTATTTTCGCTGCATCCCGAGGCGCAAACCCCGGAGGATGCAAGGGAGCGCACCTTGGCCCGGTACCGGTGGCTGGCGCGCATCAGCGATCGGATCATCTGCCCCAGCGAGAGCACGCGCTCGGATTTTCTAGCCAGGTTCGAGTTTCCACCCGACAGCGTCGAAGTGATCCATCTGGGGGTCGAACCGGGCTTTGCCGCGCCCGCTCCGCGCGCGCTTGCGCGCTGGCGGCGCGAGCAGGGCTTCGAGCGCGACTATATTCTGTTCGTCGGAGAGTTCGGGCGGCGCAAGAATCTGGCCCGGCTGCTGCGCGCCTATATACGCTCCGGATTGAGCTCGGCGTACGAGCTGGTTTACGTCGGCCACGACCCGGGCGGCATGCGCGACGGATTCGCGCGAATCATCAATGCTGGTGGCGTCGCCTCGCGTGTCAGGTTCCCCGGCTACATGACGGGGGCAAACCTGAATTGTCTTTACGCGGCCGCCAGCGCGTTTGCGTTTCCCTCCTTATATGAGGGCTTCGGCCTGCCGGTGCTGGAGGCCATGGCCTGTGGCACGCCGGTGCTGACATCGAACCTGAGCGCGACCGCCGAACTCGGCCGCGAGCACGCCGTGCTGGTGGATCCCTATTCGGAAGCGAGCATCGCAGAGGGATTGTTAAAGGCCGTTAACGTGCCGCTACATGCCCGGCGGGCGGCGATGATATATTCCAGAAGCTTTACCTGGGCGGAGACCGCGCGAAAGACACACGCGACTTATCGGCAGGCGCTGGGTCGGCATTAGGCGCCGATATTGCTAATTCCAGCGCCTTGCCGCGATTCTTCCGCCGGCGCACAACCTCCATGAGTGCGGCGCCAAGAGTTCGGGCTTGTGAAAGACCATATACGCGGACCTCGGCTCTGGGATAGGTAGTATCGTTACCCGTGGAGATCAGCATCACCAGCGCGCGCGGTCAAGTTAGGTCGGCGTTGCGGTATTATGACGTGCCAAACGTCCGCTTGAAACTGCTAAGGAACCGCTGAATTTTTATGATCGCCGCGGCTGCCCGGTCGAGGTCAATTGCGCTCATGTCGTGGTCATCAGCGTGCGGCGACGGCGAGAAGGCGAGCCGTCTGGATGCGTCATTTATCGTTTGCCAGCGCAGCGCGGTCGAGGATTGGCGGCGCGGATAGAACGCCGCGGTCGGGCGGTTCAGCGCGCCGGCGATGTGCAATGGCCCGGTGCTGCCGCTGATGAACAGATCGGCAAACGCGATACGGCGCGCGTAATTCACTAGCCCCTCGCGCGAATCGAAAACCACGTGCGCACAGCCGGCAATCGATGCGGCCAGCTCCCGCGCCCGCGAAAGTTCGCCGGGCCCGGCGCACAACACGAAGACATTGCCATCGTTAGAGGCAAGCCTGGTTGCCAGCGTGGCGTATTGCGGGATTGAAAGATTCCTGGCCGAGCCGCCGCTGCCGGCATGGATGAAAACCAGCCGCGCATGGTAATCGAAGCCATGTTGCGCCAGTAGATCCGCGCGCGCCGCGGCGATCTGCTCGCTGCCGAACTGCAAATAAGGCGGCGCCGCGGGCGGCTTAGGAAGGCGATTCCAAAGGTTCAGCAAATGCTTGACCAGATCGACATTGTAGGCGAACTCAGGCTTCTCCGAGCGCGATCGTCGTTGGGTCAAGCGTTGATTGTAGAAAATCTGGGCAAGCTTGGTCGCAGGCGCGATGCGCACCGGAATCCCCGCGCGCCAGGCGGCCAGGCCGACACGAGAAGTGGAAAATAAAGTTACGATCGCGTCGTAGGCGTTATCGCTGAGCGTCCGCGTCAGCGCGGAGCCCCGCGGGTCTTCTGCCGGATCGACCACCACGCGGTCAATCCACGGACAGTTTACCGCCAGTGGGCGGGTATACTCCGGCACCAGCGCGTCGATCCGGCAATCCGGCAGGCTGGTTTTTAACAGCGCAAACGCCGGCCAGGCGAGCATGAAATCGCCGAGCTTGTCGTTGCGAACCACCAGCACCTTGTGGGTCGGCATCAAACCAGAGTAGCTGATGGAGTATGCGAATCCTAGAGATGTGTCCGTCGCCGGACCAGGGAGGCCTGGAGTTTTCTGCCGGCGCCACGGCCGGGGACCTGGCGTGCCACGAACACGGTGTTACCTTAGATTCATGGCCGAATATCGCTTTACTGAATATTTTAACGTACAAGTCCTCCGCAAGCGGCCATTCCTCAAAAAGGAGTGGTGCATTTACGTTCTGGAAAATGCGGTGCGCGCTGAGCCCCAAGAGCACAATCGATTTCGCTTCTGGGCGGCAGTGCCCGCGCTTGGCGGCCGATGCTTGAGGGTTATCACGCTTGGGGATAAGGTACCTATTCATAACGCTTTCCCGGTCCGAAAGTTCAAGCCATGAAACTCAATTACTATCCTGAAACGGATTCGCTCTATATCGATCTCTCCGAACAGCTCAGCTCAGAGAGCCGGGAGATCTCGGAGGGTGTCGTGCTTGATTATGACGCCCGGGGAAACCTCGTTGGTATCGACATCGACAATGCCAGCACCAAGGTTGAGCTGAAAGAACTCATCCTCAGCAAGCTACCGGGAAAGGTCGAAATGGTGGCCGCCTGACATCGCGCTCTACGGCCGGCTGTCGGTGAGGTCGACGTCATGATCTATGGCGCCGCGCGCTGGCATCGGCATATCGCGAGTCAGATAACGGCAAGTCGGCGGCGTGAAGGCGTAATTATGTCGCGGGCTGTCTGTAGCCGAGATCGGCCGCTAAAGCTATTCAACATGTAGTTGCAGAGCATGTGGAGGATGCCCATCCGTACCAGGTTCGACAAGTGCGAGCGGTGGTTCTGAAATACCACTTAGCGAGTGAACTGTAATGTATCGATACGAGACAATTATCTAATGGAGCGAGGAAGATCAGTCGTTTATTGCGGAGGCGCCAGAGTTGCCGGGTTGCATGGCGCATGGAGCGTCTCAAGAAGCTGCTTTGGCGAATGCGAAAGATGCAATTCAATTGTGGCTGGACACCGCGAAGGAATTCGGCGATCCAATACCAGAACCTAAAGGCCGGCGCCTGATCTATGCTTAAAGCACTGCCGGGTGCGAGGACTCGTGCATCAGTATAGATTCGATATTACGAAAGCATCACCGACGACAGGCTATGCATATCCTGACTATTTCTTCCAAGTTCCAGGTCGTTATCCGTAAAGAAGTTCGCGAATCTCTCAAGCTCCCTCCCGGCCAGAAGGTTCAAATCGTCCTGTTGGAAAACCGGACCGAGCTTATTCCCGTGCGCCCGCTCACGGAGATGAAGGGCTTTCTCAAAGGCATCGATACCGACGTTCCGAGAGAGCAAGACAGGACGTGAATGTTGTCGTCGGGTTGGCTTGAGTATTTCGCATCTGGGCCTAATGCCGATTTTCTTCGCAACCGCCATAAAGCCGACGGAGGAACTTCTTGTCCCGACTGCAAGCCTCTACGAAATTTTTTTAAACGTATTCTTCAGCAGCGCGGTGAAGGCGACGCCTTGCAAGCGGTTGCGCTGATGCAGCAAGGCATTGTTGTCGTGCCCACGGCTTCCCTGGCCTTAACCACCGCGCGGCTGAGCTGTGGGGAGTTGGCCTTGGCTCTCGTCTGGCTGATCATAGGTCAGCCTAAAATTGCAGGTGAAGAATTTATTCTGCTCGTGACCGGAATGATTGATATGACCGTTGGCTTAGACGACACTCTATAGCTCAACTTGTCGTCTATATTTGGTAGGAGGTTTTGTGGCCTAAACAGCAACGGAAAGCTCGCATTCCAAAATTATGCGCCTATATGCGTGTTTCTTGGTATTGGTGTGTCGTAGATAAGGCACCTTTGCAGTAGAAGATGTACCACATCGAGCTAATTTCAACGCCTGTATTGCGGAAATGCGGGATCGAGAACGTACCGTCGATAAAAATAATAAATGCGGCCAGTAGCGGAGAGGGGCTTGAAGGCGGTGGAGAACCGTAGTGGGTTTTGCGGAGTTGCTACATGAAGTCGACCGGTTAGCGGCCTGCGGTCAGTTGCGGGCAGCGGCCGAAGTCTTGGAGGAGTCAATCGCCCAATCGGGCCGCGATCCGCGTCTTCTGCGGGCACTTGGCCGGTTGTATCTGCTTGAGCATCGCGCCCACAATGCTGTCAGTATCCTACAAGAAGCCCTCGAACTTCAGCAGCGTGGTCGAATTCACGCGTTTCAGGTCGGGCACGAGGAAGTGTCTGCTTTGGACATGGATTACTTAGCAGAACAGGATAGCGCCGCAAGTGGGGTGCGGCTTCAGGAACACGTCAGCCAGCAGATCCTCGATCAGTCGTCAGATCAGCCCGTAAGTCGGGGCTTGATCGAAATCCAACGCGGTCCGGACACGCTAAGTGTTTCCAATTATCCTCCGCAACCTGCCTCGCGTTTCGACAGCACCCCCGGTGACCACCAGAGCGATTCACCGAACGACACTTCGTGCCTGCAACAAGACCTCGATGTGCCTTTCGAGAATGAGCGTCAAATGCGGATCGCGGAGACAAAGATGGCCGCCCTCAGCCTTGATGCATTCAAGGAGGCACTTTACCCGCAAGGCGAGCTCGACTTTGAGGTTGATGACGAACAAGTCCTGCCCGCATTCGACGATGTTGAATTTCAAGAGTTTCCTGAAGAGCTTGCGTCTCAGAGCGCGTTCTACTACCCGTCCGACCAGACCGACGAAGTTGATCCCTACCTAGTCGACATTGAAGAGCTGATCGACGACATCTCAGAAGACGCTGATGAGGAACCTTTACCCCGGGGCGTCACGCGAGAGCAACGCGCGTTACAAGTCGCCGCAGAATTTCTTGAGCGAGTCGGCTGGGATCGAGAGCACCTACGTCCTTTGCAAGACTTCTTCGTTCGATACGGCTGGTCCATGGCGCGCGTCGCGCTGGAGAGAGAAATTGAAAAAGGACTCGATCCAGAAGAGTTCCCCATTGCCCTCAGACTGAGAGAAATCTGGGCGGAAAACGAGCGCTACTGGACGGCATTCTTCTATCCGCCTCAAGCCAAAGATTGCTACCGAGTCATGTCATGGTCGATGGCGATTCTGATCGTTCGCTCCGTCCCCGGTATTCCGTTCGAGGAGGAACTTGAGCTGTTTGTCGAGAACGAGTTCGATACCTGGTACAGCAGCGACAGTCTTCGTCGTCAGTTCTGCGCGTTCATCAAGTATCTCTATTTCCGCGTCGCAGGCGGCAATTGGACGCTGCACCCTTTCTGTCCGGTCAACTTCCCAGAACCTCGTTCAGAAGATTTTGATGATGCGTCTGATCTAGGATTGACGGATTTGGTGGGTGCCGAAAGACGAAGCATCTTGATGCGATTGGGGGTGCGAATCCATCAATCGAGTACTGATCTAGATTCTCGTTACACTGGGCATCCGCACATATTGGCGGCAATAGCGCAGGGCGACTACACCGGTCGTGACCATATTACACGGAGCCTAGAAGATGAATGACCTACCACTACCAGTATCCGGTTGCTGGGTGCGTGATCGAGAGGAGGGTCGCGCAGACCGACTTGGTATAGTCCGCATGACCGTTCCGCATGATAACGACCCGAAGGCCAAGGTCGAGTGGTTGAAACCGGATCGCCGGCAATCAATAGTGCCCGTTTCCCAGCTCAGCTGCGGGTTCGGGCTCCGCATGGAGGTGCTTGAAGCGGGCGGTGGGACTGGGCGCCAGTCGCTGGGTTACGGAGGGATCATCGGCCTGCGAAAACTGGGCAACCGCGAGCAGGTGCTTGTCGACTTCCCGGAGACAGGCAAGCGCGCATGGCTGCCATATCAGAACCTACGACAGGTCAAGGGCCCGCGTCACCGGTTCATTACGGGTGATACTGGAGACAAAGACTCTCCTGAGCGATTCAGGCTGAAGGTGCTGGCTCACGCTCTAGAGATTTGGAACGAGAACACCGGAGCTCTGTCGCACCTCGACATAGACCCGCTGCCCCACCAAATCCACCTCGTTCATCACATTCTCGCCTCGGGCAATCTCAATTGGCTTATCGCCGACGACGTCGGTCTCGGCAAGACGATCGAAATGGGGATGCTGCTGGCCGCGCTGCAGCAGCGCGAACTGTTAGGTCGAGTGCTACTCATCACGCCGGCTGGTCTCACTAAGCAATGGAAGGACGAGCTCTACTACAAGTTTGGTTTTGAAGGCTTTGAAATCTACGGCGAGGACTTTTTCATCAACGAGCCTCGCCAGTGGAAGATGCACGACTTCGTCATCGGCTCCATGGATAAACTCAAGCAGGAGACCGATCTAAACAGTCTTCTGCATGCGCCGAATTGGGACCTGGTGATCGTGGATGAGGGCCACCGTCTGAGCCGCAGGCAATATGGCATGCGCTACGACTACTCGGAGCGATTCCAACTTGCACAGGTACTCCGAAGCAGAACCCGCTCGATTGTCCTGCTTACTGCCACGCCGCATCAAGGTATGCAGGACAAATTTATCGCGCTACTCGAATTGCTTCGTCCAGAACGCAAAGAGGAGTTACAAACGCTCACGCTTAACCCTGAGATCATTAGCGAGATGGTCTACCGAAATTACAAAGCCGATGTGACCGATGCCGTGGGCAACTTCGTCTTTAAGGGCAAGCAGACTCGCACAATTCGAGTGCATCCCAGCGAACAGGCTGTGACGTTCGACCGAGCCCTGCAGAAGTACCTTCGGCGCGGCTATGCGGCAGGCGGAAACACCGGCGGCACGGCCGGGCGCGCAATTGGGTTCGTGATGACCATCTACCGCAAGCTCGCCGCGTCTAGTTCGGCGGCGATACTCAACGCGCTCCTAAGACGTAGAGAGCGACTGATTAATGCAAGCGGTGGACAAACTGAAGAGCTGCCGATTGACGAACGTTATGCCGGCGAATGGGAAGAGCAACAAGAAGCTACGGGGCGAGCATTTTTTGAAGGCGAACTTGCGCTATTAGACCAGCTCATTCAGGGCGCCAAGAGCCTAAAGCAGCATGACAATAAGCTGTGTGGATTCTGCGACCAGATCATCGGCCAGATCTTGGTCAGCAACCCAAAGGAAAGGGTTTTGATCTTCACTGAGTATCGCGGCACTCAGGACTATCTTCGGGAAGAACTCGTGGAGCGGTATGGTGAGCAATGCGTGAGGCTCATACACGGCTCGATGGATCACGAGGAGCGGCGACAAGCAATCCAGTATTTCGAGGCAGAGGGCCAGTTCCTGATCTCAACGGAGGCGGGCGGCGAAGGAATCAACCTCCAGCGCCGCTGCCACGTGATGGTGAACTACGACTTGCCATGGAATCCTATGCGGCTCGTTCAGCGCGTCGGTCGTCTCTACCGATATGGCCAGGAGATGCCCGTCGTTGTGTTCAACCTCCATGTAACCGGGACGGTGGACGAAGACATCATTGATCTCATGTATCGACGGCTAAACGCGGTCGTGGCCGATCTGGCGACGGTGTCTCGGCACGAATATAACGAGCGGCTGGCAGAAGACGTCCTCGGCGAGGTGGCGGAACTGCTCGACGTCGGGACCGTATTAGTGGCAGCAACGGAATCGGGCATTCAGCGGACTCAGCAACGTATCGATGAAGCCCTTAAAAAAGCCCGCGGGTCAGCACAGAAGCAGCGCGAGCTATTTGAGCATGCCGCGCGGTACGATGAGGAAGAGTTGGCTGAGAATTTACAGATCACTGATCAACACGTCCAAGCGTTTGTGTTCGGCATGTTTAGGCTTATAGGCGTGGAGATCATAGAGATGCTCCACAACAACAAAGTGCTCAAGATTCGCCTGCCGGACGCCATCCGAAACGAGCTCGGCATGAAGGCGGCGCGTATGGACATTACCTTCGACCGCCTGCTGGCGTCGAATCGCGCTAACACTACAATGATGGACCTGACTGCACCGTTCATGACCTATCTAGTGCGCGTGGCAAAGTCCTACGACTTCGGGGGACAATGCGCAGTCATTAAGGCGCTTACCGGTGAGTCTGTTCTCACGGCATTATTGCGCTGGCAGGACGATCAGGGTCGGCGCATGCGGCAGTCTTTTAGCGTGTTCAGGCTGGACGGACAATCCGTGGAAACCAACCCTGCCGAGTTTGGCGTCTGGCTGCTGAGTGAAGCCGTGTCAGGCCATGCTGAGGTCACCCGAGAGCGAAACGAGTCCCTGATGAAACTGGCCGAGCGTGCCGCCAACGAGGCTCTTGCAGCCGCCAGTAATCGGTATTTGCATCCCGAGAATCTTCAGTGGCTGGCAGGCGGTTGGTTAGCTGTATCAGAATAAAGGATGCTGGTTAGAAAGCAGCACGAACGAGAAGACAAAAGGGGACGTCATAGTCATCGTATCGGCGCTGCTCAGTCGCGCTTTGCCCGTCGATACGTTTAATGTGCTCTTGGCTGTCCGTCAGCAATAAGCCTCGCCCTCAAACCGTCGGCACAGTGGTAGGTGAGTGCCGGCTGCGTGTTAGGTGGCTTGCAGCAGACTGAATGGGAGCGTTAAGCTTCTAGCTGATAGCTGGGCCGGTCATCTCAGTCGCGCCTGCCCGCGAGCGCTCCCATTCGATCATGCGCGTCCGATCATGCGCGTCGCGGCTGCGCTTGAATTACGCGATCGCTTCGTCCAGTGGCCTGAGAACAATCGATCGTATAAGCTGATTCCGCTTAACCGAACCCACTGACTGCATGCGACTTTCAATTCCGGGTTTCTCTAACGCCCGAGTGCTGGTGGTCGGCGACCTGATGCTTGACCGCTACTGGTATGGCGCGACCTCCCGGATCTCACCCGAGGCGCCGGTGCCGGTCATCAATGTCGGCGAGGAGGAAGAGCGTGCGGGCGGCGCGGGCAATGTAGCGCTGAATGTTGCGGCACTGGGCGGCGCCGTTACCCTGATCGGCTTCACCGGTGACGATCAGGCGGCGACCTCGCTCAAGGCGCTGCTGGAACGCGACGGCGTGCGCTGTCATTTCATCACTGTCGCACAGCGCACGACCAGCACCAAGTTGCGCGTGATCAGCCGCCATCAGCAGTTGATCCGCCTGGATTTCGAGGATGGTTTCGCGGATGTCGATCAGGCAGCGCTTGCAGGCTCGTACACGCGCAACCTGGCGACGCATGATCTCGTGATCCTGTCCGATTACGGTAAAGGCGCCTTACGCGACGTTAAATCGCTCATTGAACATGCTCGGCGTGCCGGCAAGCCGGTGTTGGTCGATCCGAAAGGTGCGGATTTCGGACGCTATCGCGGCGCCACAGCCATCACTCCGAATCAGGCCGAATTCGAGGCGGTGACGGGAATTTGCGCGAACGACGTTGAGATGACCGCGAAAGGGCAGCGTCTGCTCGCCGATCTCGAGCTGGAGGCGCTGCTCGTTACTCGCAGCGAAAAAGGCATGCTTTTGTTGCGTGTCGGCTCGCCGCCGCTGGCATTTCCCACTCATGCCAGCGATGTATTCGACGTCACGGGCGCCGGCGATACCGTGATCGGCGTGCTGGGCGCAGCGCTCGCGGTCGGGACGTCTATGCCGGAGGCGGTCGCGCTTGCGAACCTGGCGGCTGGTGTGGTGGTGCGCAAGCTCGGCACGGCCACCGCGTCTTTGCGCGAACTTCAGACCGCGATGCTGAAGCATGAGCCCCTGCAACGCGGCCTGGTGACCGAAGTAGCGCTGGTGGCGTTGCTGGAGAAGGCGCGCGCCAGCGGCGAGAGAGTGGTGATGACCAACGGGTGTTTCGATATCCTGCACGCGGGTCACGTGGCTTATCTCTCGCAGGCCGCGCAGCGGGGTGATCGGCTGGTGGTGGCGGTTAACGATGACGACTCGGTGCGACGCCTGAAGGGGTCGAATCGGCCGGTCAATCCGCTGATGCAGCGCATGGCGGTGCTGGCCGGGCTGGAAAGCGTAGACTGGGTGGTCTCGTTTGCCGAGGATACGCCGCGGCGGCTGATCGAGGCGTTGAGTCCCGACACTCTAGTCAAGGGCGGCGATTATCGACCGGACGACGTGGAGGGCGGCGACTGGGTGCGCGCGCACGGCGGCGAGGTCATCGTATTGGATTACATCGACGGGTGTTCCACCAGCGCGATCATCGCCGCCATACGCAAAGGCATCTGAAACGCATGATTATCGTAACCGGCGGCGCCGGCTTTATCGGCAGCAACATAGTCCGGGCTCTCAACGCACGGAGTCGCGCCGACATTCTGGTGGTCGACCACTTGCGCAACGGCGCCAAGTTCATGAATCTCGCCGACTGCGACATTTACGATTATCTGGACAGGGACGATTGCTTGCGGCGCGTACACGATGGCAAAGCGTTCGCCGGCGCCATCGACGCCGTGTTTCATCAGGGGGCGTGCGCGACCACCACGGAGTGGGATGGCCGCTACATGCTGGAAAACAACTACGAATACTCCAAAGCGCTGCTGCATTACTGCATGGGACGTGACGTGCCGTTCATCTACGCCTCATCGGCCTCGGTGTACGGCAGGGGTCCGGACTTCAAGGAAGAGCGCCGCCACGAGCGACCGGTAAACGTTTACGCCTACTCAAAGTTTCTGTTCGACCAATACGTGCGCCGCGCGCTTGTATCGGCGCGCAGCCAGATCGTCGGCCTGCGTTATTTCAACGTGTACGGGCCGCGCGAGCAGCACAAGGGCGCGATGGCGAGCGTCGCCTTTCACTTCAACCGGCAGGTGCTGGAAACCGGCAGAATCCGACTGTTCAGCGGCTCTGACGGTTACGCCGACGGTGAGCAGCGCCGGGATTTTATCTATGTGGACGACGTGGCCGAAGTGAATCTATGGTTGCTGGGGCATCCGGCGATCTCGGGGATCTTCAACCTCGGCACCGGCCGCAGCCAGACGTTCAATGAGGTGGCGCGCGCGGTGACCAGCTATCACGGCTTCGGTGACATCGAGTACATCCCGTTCCCGGACGCGCTCAAGGGTCGTTACCAGAGTTTTACTGAAGCCGATATGGAGCACTTTCGCGAGGCGGGGCTTATTCATCGCTTCAGGCCGGTGGAGGAAGGGGTGCCGCTCTATCTCGATGCGCTGAACAAGGGGCCGCGTAACGCATCATGATGCGCCACATCGGCGCTCGGGTTGTGCGGTGACAGGCCCGGAGCGCGTGCTGGTGGTGGGTCCAGCGTGGGTCGGCGACATGATCATGGCGCAGACGCTGTTCAAGCTCTTGCGCCGCCAGCACCCGGAAATCGAGATCGACGTGCTGGCGCCGGCCTGGTCGGCGCCGCTGCTGGCGCGCATGCCGGAGGTGCGCGAAGCGGTGCAGGTGCCGCTGGGACACGGTGAGTTACGCTTGCGCACGCGTTATCGACTGGGCCGCGAACTCGCGCGGCGCGGATATCACCAGGCGCTGATCCTGCCGCGTTCTTTCAAATCGGCCATTATTCCCTGGTTTGCGAGGGTGCCACGCCGCACGGGGTATCTGGGTGAGAGCCGTTACGGCGTGATCAATGATCGGCGGCCGCTGGACCCGGCGGCCATGCCGCTAGTGGTGCAGCGTTACGCGGGTCTGGGGCTTGCGCCGGGCGCGTGCGCGCCGCCGCTGGAAGAGCTGCCGCGGCCGGCCCTGACAGTGGACGAGGTCAATGGCTTGCGGCTGGTCGCGCAACTGGGTCTTTCCGCGACCGGGCCGGTGGTCGGGTTAATGCCCGGCGCGGAGTACGGGCCCGCCAAGCAATGGCCACCGGATTACTATGCCGCCCTGGCGCGGCGTCTGGCGGAAAATGGCGTGCAAACCTGGGTGCTCGGGTCGCAAAAGGATTTCGAGCTTGGCGAGTCTATCGTTATGCAATCCAGACTGGGTTTAACTGCGGGTAGCGTGAATCTGTGCGGCAAAACACAAATGCACGATGCCATCGATCTGCTCGCGCGCGTGCAGGTTGCGGTGACCAACGATTCCGGTCTCATGCACGTGGCCGCCGCGGTGGGCGTGCCGCTGGTGACGCTCTATGGTTCATCCACGCCCGCTTACACGCCGCCGTTGTCCGCACGCGCGACGATTATGTATCTGAACGTCGCGTGCAGTCCCTGTTTCGACCGCACCTGCCGCTTCGGGCATTACAATTGTCTGCGCGATATCGCCGTAGCCGACGTATTCAACGCAACCTGCCGACAGCTCGTTTCGAGCTCAGACGGTCGCCATTGATCGTGGCAAGGCGCAAGGCGCTGATATTGCGTATCGGAAACATGATAAACAAACTTGCTACAAACAGCCCCGCGGTTGCAAACAGACACTTCGTGTTGAGCCGGCCGGACAGCATTGGCGATGTGGTGCTGACCCTGCCCATGGCTGGCGTGCTGAAAGCGGCGTTCCCCGGTTGCCGCGTTTCGCTGCTGGGACGCAACTATACCCGACCGCTGGCGCTGGCTTGCGAACACTTGGACGGCGTGTACGCATGGGACGAGATCGAGTCCACGCCGCATGTCGAGCAGGTCGCGCAGTTCAGGGCAATGGGCGCGGACGCGATTTTCCACGTGCTGCCAAAACCAGAGATCGCGCGGCTCGCCAAAGCTGCTCAAATCCCGCTGCGCATCGCGACCTCGCGACGCATGTCACACTGGCTGACCTGCAACCGGCTGGTGTATCTGCACCGGCATCATTCGCCGCTGCATGAAGCCCAGTTAAATCTGAAACTGTTGCGCGGCGTGGGTTTGCGCGATACGTACAGCCTCGACGAGATGCGCGACTGCTTCGGGCTGAACATCGTGCCCCAGCTGCGGCCGGCGCTGGCCGCCGCGATCGATCCTGAGCGTTTCAATCTGATCGTGCACCCCAAGTCCGGCGGCACCTCGCGCGAGTGGCCGATCGAGCATTTCGCGGCGCTGATCGGGAACCTGCGCGCGGCGCGCTTCAATGTTTTCGTCACCGGCAGCCACAGGGAGGCGGAACAGGTCCGATCCAGCCTGCCCATGCACCTGCCGCACGTGCACGACGTTATGGGGCGGCTCATGCTGACCGACCTGATCGCGCTGATGCACCGGGTCGATGGGCTGCTTGCGGCCAGTACGGGGCCGCTGCATATGGCCGCCGCCATCGGCCTGCACGTGGTTGGTCTCTACGCGCCGGTGGGCTCCAAGCACGCGGGTCGCTGGGGGCCGATCGGCCCCAGAACCAGCGTTTTTCAGCTCCCGGAGAAATGCTCGCTATGTCGCCGATCCAATGTTTGCGCGTGCATGCGGCGCATCACGTCCGCCGAGGTCAGCGCTTATCTGTGCGGCCTCGCGCGACCGGCCACGACCGATGGCGTCGCAACCACGCCGGCCCGGCGGTAAGCGCCGTGCGCAAACTGCGCCGTGGCGAGCCGGGTCATGCCGCCGCGGCGCATGGACCGAGACGGCAGGAACGGTTGTGAAAAGTTATCTGGGCCAGGATTATCGAATTTAGTGCCGTCCGGTGCTAAAGTTCCGCTCTCGCGGGATGCAGGGCCTGAAACTGGCCGCAGCCGCGGGAGTGCTCGTCTTAATAATATTGGCCGAATGTCGGTCCACCGCGCCCGAGGGAGCGTTGCCATAACATGAGCCTGGTCAGCATACCGGTGTCGATCGGTGAACTCATCGACAAACTCGTGATTCTGGAAATCAAGGCCGACCGCATCCGCGAGCCAGCCAAGCTGCAACATATCAACCACGAACTGGATCTGCTCACCAATACCTGGCTCACCTCCGGCCAGGCCGGCGCGGAGATCGGCGCACAGCGCGAGGCGCTGAAGGCCGTCAACGAAGCGTTGTGGGATATCGAGGACCAGATACGCCAGAAGGAAGCGGACGCTGAGTTCGATCAGAAATTCATCGAGCTGGCGCGCGCAATCTACATCAACAACGATCGGCGCTCCGCGCTCAAGCGGGAGATCAACCGGTTGCTGGGATCGGAACTCGTCGAGGAAAAGTCCTATCCCGCTTACGCTCCCGCCACAGGCGAAGGCATTCCATAAAGAAGCGCTGAACAAGTCCACCAAGAATCTTCCAGACGCGGCGGGCAGATCGATGCGGGTGGTGCAGTCAGGGGGCGTGTCATTGAGGCAATGCGTGAGGCTATCTCAAGCTCCGGCGGAGAATATATGCTGTATGACGCCGAAGCTGCCGAAATCCTCGACCGCGCGTGGTTCGATCCCGCCGCGCTGACCGCGCGTGGAAAAGTCATCGGCAGCGCGGGGGGGCGCGGCAGCGCGCTGTTTTTTCGTCAGGAAGCCGCGGAATACGTATTGCGGCATTATCGACGCGGAGGCATAGTCGCGGCGCTGCTTGATGATCGCTATATTTACACCGGCCTGCATCGAACCCGTGCCTGGCGCGAGTGGCGCCTGCTGGCCGCGCTGGCGCGACGCAACCTGCCGGCGCCACGGCCATGCGCCGCGCGCGTGGTCATCGCGGGCGCGTTCTACCGAGCCGACCTGATTACCTATCGACTGATGAACGCCACGCCGCTGTCCGAACTGCTGGCGCGCGCGCCGCTGGCCGCGGAAACGTGGGGTGAAATCGGGCGCGTGATCGCGACGTTTCACGCTGCGCGCGTGTGGCACGCCGATCTCAACGCGCACAACGTTCTGCTGAACTCGGGCGGCGCCGTGACCCTCATCGATTTCGACCGCGCCAGGGTCAGGTCGCCGGCCGCGCGCTGGCGGCGCGCCAATCTTGCGCGTCTGCATCGCTCGCTGCGCAAGCTCAAATATCTCAACGCCGGATTGCACTTCAGCGAGTCCGATTTCGACGCCTTGCATACAGGCTACGTATCGGCGGCCTGAGCTGATGGGTAGCGCAGGCGGCACAGCGGTTCCAGCCGTTCGAGATACGCCTGCAACACATGCTCGTGCCCACGCATGAAAGCGGCCGCGCGCTGGCCCAGCGCTTTACGCAATTCCGCGTCGGTGAGCAGGCGTTCAAGCGCGAAGCCGAGCTCGCGGTCGTCCTGCGCCATCAGCAGACCTTCCGCCGCCAGCAGGCTGCGCGTTTCCTCGGCGAAATTGTCCATGTGCCGGCCAACCAGCACCGCCTTGGCAAGACGCGCCGGCTCGAGAATATTATGGCCGCCGCGCGGAATCAGCGACCCGCCCATGAATACGAACGCGGCGTGCGTCATCAACGACTGCAATTCGCCCAGGGTGTCGGCTAGGTAGATACGGGTCGTCGGCTTCACCGCATCGCCGCGGCCGCGCACTGCGATCTCGAAACCCAGTGGCGCGAGTTCCTTGAGGATCGCGTGGCGGCGTTCCGGATGGCGCGGCGCGATCACGAGCAGTTCGCTGGTGGCGGGCAGGCGCCGCCAGATGCGCGCCAGATGCAATTCCTCATGCGGATGCGTGGAAGCCGCAAGCCAGTAGGGCCGGCCGACCGGGTCGTGCGCGGACAAGGCCTGACCGGACTGGGCCGGCGTCGGTCCGGTCGCGGCGAATTTGATGTTGCCGACAATGACCAGCCGGCCCACTGGCGTGCCCAGCCGACGGAATTTACTCGCATCCGCATCGCTCCGGGCGAGAATCGCAGCGACCTGGCCGAGCGCGTGGGCGTAGGCTCGCCGCAGTGGCGCCGGCGCCCTCAAGGTACGCTCGGAAAGTCGCGCGTTGATCAGGATCAACGGGATATCGAGGGTCGCGCACTGCTGATATAGATTGGGCCACAACTCCGTCTCCATCACCACCAGACAGCGCGGCCGCACTGTCCTCAAGAAACGCGCGACGCTGAAATTGAAGTCCAGCGGCAGATAGGCGTGCGTTATGTCCGCCCCCATTTCCTGCAATGCAACCGCGCGCCCGGTGGGTGTGTTGGTGGTAACGAGTAGCGGCGTTTCGGGATAACGGGCGCGCAGGGCGTTAAGCAGCGGCAATGCGGCGTTCACTTCGCCGACCGAGGCGCAATGCATCCACACCGGCTGCGTCATGTCGGGCAGGTGGCGGCCGAGTCGTTGCCATAGGTAATCCGCGCCGCCATCGCGCGCCGCGCGCCACAGCGTATAGCCGATGAAAAGCGGCGAGGCGACGAGAAGCGCCGCGCGGTAGGGCAGCAACTCCTTGATCACAGCACGGTGATCACAGCAGGTTGAACCCGACAGGGTGGATCACGATAGGCTTGATTACACGGGCTGGATTACCACAAGATGCTCACGAATGCTCCATCATACCCGCTTGGGGGCTTAGTACAGCCAGTCATTGAGGCTGACGAGGTCATTTCCGCCCAGGGTGCCAGCCGCCTGTTTGAGTCGCAAGGTATTCAGCAGGTAGTTGTAGCGGGCGCGGGACAGGTCGCGCTGGGTACGAAAGGTCTCGCGCAGCGCTAACAGCACGTCCACCGAGGTGCGCGTACCGACTCTGAATCCGGCCCGCGCCGCGGCCGCGGCCGCGCGGTTCGATGCCAGCGCCTGCCTGAGTGCCTTGACCCGGCTGATGCCCGCGATCACGTTCAGATAGGAGGCGCGCGTCTGGCGTATTGCCTCGCGGCGCTGCAACTCCTGCAGATCCTGTGATTGCTCGAAGAGGTAACTGGCTTCGCGCGTGCTGGAGGTGACGAACCCGCCGGAGAAGATCGGGATATTGAGTTCCAGGCCGACCGACTGGTCATCCGTCTCAGTGGCGCCGAACACCCCGCCACCGGAATCGTTCTCGGCTTTTTGTGCGAACAATCCTAAGGTCGGGTAGTGTCCGGCCCGGCGCCTGTCCACTTCCAGCGAGGCGGTCTCGGTGGCGAACTGGGCGGCGATCAGCTGCAGGTTCTGCTCGTTGGCCGTTCGCACCCACTGATCGACATCCGCCGGGTCGGGTGTCAGCAGCGGGATGCGATTCTGCAAGTCGCGCAGACGTCCGGGCAACTGACCGGTGATTACCTGCAGCGCTTCGCGGGTGACGGCCAGCTGGTTTTGCGCGCTGACCTGCTGCGCGACGGCCAGATCGTACGCTGCCCGTGCTTCCTTCACATCGGTGATGGCGATCATGCCGACCTCAAAGCGCTTTCGTGCCTGCTCCAGCTGGCGGCCGATGGCCTTTTTCTCGGAGACCGCAAACTGGAGCCCGTCCCGTGCCGCCAGCACGTTGAAATAAGCCTCGCTTACGCGCAGCACCAGTGCCTGCGCGATCGCATCCAGCTCGGCCTGCGCCTGCGCGATGCTGGAATCCGCCTGCCATAACTGCACGATGAGCGAATGATCGTAAATCACCTGATCCAGCCGCAGGGTGTAGCCATCGGTATCGAAACCGCCGGACTGAGTGTTCACCAAGCCGTCCTGGGTGCGTGTGGAATCGAGTGTCTGCCAGATATACTGGCCGCTCAAATTGACTTGCGGCAGCAGCGCTGACCACGCCTGCGGGCGAAACTCCCCGGTCGCCTGGAAGTCCGCCTGCGCGGCCTGCAGTTGCGCATCCTCCCGCGCGGCCAACTGGTAAATATCCAGCAGGTCTTCAGCCTGCGCGGGCGCGGCCGCGAGCACCGCTACGCCGGCCACACACGCCAGCAACCGCATTCTTGTACGCATCATGTTTCAAAGTTCCCCTCATTCAACATCGACTGTCGCCTGCCGCTATCGCCACACCAGAGCGTGCCCTATCAGAGTGTGCCATATCAGAATATGAAAGGGGATTTCCTGGACGTGTTCAATAGCGCGGGTAGCTCGGTTTCAAACAGTTTTTTTCGTGAGAACTCATGCTCGCCTGTGCGCGTCACCCGCATCGCGGACATGACCGGCCGCTCGCCGACGATGACGAACAGGCGCCCGCCGATGGCAAGCTGTTGTTCGAAGACGGGCCGATATTCCGGCACCGAGCCGGTGACCGCGATGACATCGTAACGTTCATCAGAAAGCCAGCCGCTGGCCGCGTCGCCGACGCCCACATTGACATTACGAATTTCCAGCGCGGCCAGTTGCATTTTGGCATCCTCGATCAGGTCATCGAAGAAATCCACGCTCTCGACCTGGCCGCCCAGCCTCGCCAGACATGCCGTGACAAAACCGGTGCCGGTGCCGATCTCCAGGATGCGATCGCCGAAGCGGATACCCAGCGCCTGCAGCATGCGACCCTCGACTTTCGGCGCCATCATGGTCTGCCCATGTGTCAGCGGGATGCCGAAATCAGCGAACGCGAGATTTTTATAACGTGCCGGCACGAAGCGTTCGCGCGGCACCGAGGTAAGCGCATTCAGCACATCCTCGTCCAGCACCTCCCACGCGCGAAGCTGCTGTTCGATCATGTTGTCGCGGGCCTGTACGAGATTCATGCGTGTTCTAAGTTATCGTAGCTAGGGTCGCTAAGATTACGGACACCGGCCGCCGCAGACAAGTCCGCGGGCGCGGCCCGCCTGCCGCCGGCGCCGCGCGTGGTTGCAAAGCGCGGAAATTTTCTATAACTTCAGCCGCATCGAGACTAGGGGTGCCCGGTAATGGGCTGAGAGATACCCTTGGAACCTGAACCGGATTGTACCGGCGGAGGGAAGGCTCGTGAAAAATGCTCGCGAATAAAAATGGGCGCCTTCACAGCCTGTATTCTCCGCTTATGTTAACGGCAGGAGATGACATGAGCGCTATCTCGCAAGAATTGGTCCACGTCACCGCGCGTTTGTCCACAGCGGACCTTTCCGCGGAGGTCACGCGGCCGCTGTCCGGGTCACACCGGATTTACGTGCGGGGTTCGCGTGCCGACATGCGCGTGCCGATGCGCGAGATCCGACAGGCTGATACGCCGGCCAGTTTCGGCGTGCAGCACAATCCGCCCGTGACTGTTTACGACACGTCCGGCCCATACACCGATCCCGATGTCGCTGTTGACCTGCTCGCTGGCCTGCCCGCGCCGCGCGCGGCATGGATTGACGCGCGCGACGACACACAAACCTTGAGCAGTCCCAGTTCTTCGTATGGCCGCGCCCGCCAGGTCGATCCCGAACTCGCGCGCCTGCGATTCAAGCAGATCCATAAACCCCGTCGCGGCATGCCGGGCGCCAACGTCACGCAGATGCACTACGCGCGTAAAGGTGTGGTCACACCGGAGATGGAGTTCGTCGCAATCCGCGAGAATTGCCGGCTTGAGGAATTGCGCGAGGCTTACCAGCGCGCCGGTTATCTGCGGCAGCATCGTGGCAATCGATTCGGTGCGGCCATTCCCGCTACCGTGACAGCGGAATTTGTCCGCGCAGAGGTGGCTCGCGGTCGCGCGATCATCCCGGCCAACATCAATCATCCCGAGTCCGAGCCGATGATCATCGGCCGCAATTTCCGCGTTAAGATCAACTGCAATCTGGGCAACTCGGCGGTGACGTCCGGCATCGCCGAAGAGGTCGAAAAAATGGTGTGGGGTATCCGCTTAGGCGCGGACACGGTGATGGACCTCTCCACCGGCAAGCACATCCACGAGACGCGCGAATGGATTTTGCGCAACTCACCGGTGCCGACCGGCACCGTGCCCATTTATCAGGCGCTGGAAAAGGTGGATGGCCGTGCTGAGGACCTGAGCTGGGAAATCTTCCGCGATACTTTGATCGAGCAGGCCGAGCAGGGTGTGGACTATTTTACGATTCACGCCGGCGTGCGGTTAGCCCACGTGCCGCTGACCGCGAACCGCGTGACCGGCATCGTTTCGCGCGGCGGCTCGATCATGGCCAAGTGGTGTCTGGCGCATCATCGCGAGAGCTTTCTTTACACGCACTTCGAAGACATCTGCGGGATCATGAAAGCTTACGACGTGAGCTTTTCCCTCGGCGATGGCCTGCGTCCCGGTTCCATCGCCGACGCCAACGACGAGGCGCAGTTCGCGGAACTGGAAACACTGGGCGAGTTGACGAAGATCGCGTGGAAACACGACGTGCAGACCATGATCGAGGGCCCCGGTCACATCCCAATGCAGCTCATCAAGAAGAACATGGACCGGGAACTCAAGGACTGCTTCGAGGCGCCGTTTTATACGCTGGGTCCGCTCACCACCGACATCGCGCCGGGCTACGATCACATCACCAGCGCCATCGGCGCGGCGCAGATCGGCTGGTACGGCACCGCCATGCTGTGCTATGTCACGCCCAAGGAGCATCTGGGTTTGCCCGACAAGGACGACGTGCGGACAGGAATTATCGCTTACAAGATTGCCGCGCACGCCGCCGATCTCGCCAAGGGATTTCCAGGCGCGCAGGTACGCGACAACGCGCTTTCCAGGGCCCGCTTCGAATTCCGCTGGGAAGATCAGTTCAATCTGGGATTAGACCCCGAGCGAGCGCGCGCGTATCACGACGAGACATTGCCGAAGGATTCCGCGAAGGTCGCGCATTTCTGTTCCATGTGCGGTCCGCACTTCTGTTCGATGAAGATTACCCAGGACGTGCGCGATTACGCCAGACGCAATAATATGGGCGACGTTGCCAGCGCCGTGGACACGGGCCTGCGCGAGAAGGCGGACGAGTTCATCGCCGGCGGCGCGAAACTTTATCGAAAGGTTTGAGCATGCGCGCATCGATTGCGTTCGTGTTGCTGTTGTTGGCCGCGCAGGCGGCGGGCAAAGAGGTGGCGCGGAAATACATAAAGCTGGTGGGGGCCAACGACGCGGCCTGTGTTTCATTAGGTGGCCAGATGCGGCAGGTGGTCAACACCCACGACGGGCGCGCCATTGAAGTTTCGCTGGAACGGCGTATGGGCGAGACGGTGCAGCCGGGGCGTGTGGTCGACATCGCACGGCCGGACGGGAAGCCGATCGATCTCGGATGTACGCGCATAGTCGGCGGATATGCGCAGGAGTGGGTCGTTATCGACGCCGAGTTCACGCGGGCAATGCGTCGTTAACATGCGTCATTTACAGGCCATCACCGCAACGGGAGTACGGTGAACGAATCCACAGTGCGGGAGCTGGTTGACTGCTTTCTCGATGCGATCGAGGCGCGCGACTTCGAGCAGGCGCAACAATGCCTGTCGGCCGACGAGTTTCTTTATACAAGTCCCATCGAGACGTTCGACAATGCTGCGGAGTTTATCGCGGACATTAACCGCGTGGGTCCGGTACTTAAACGCATCGAGCGCCGCAAGCTGTTCGTGGACGGCGACCAGGCGTGCGCGATATTCAATCTGATAACCACCATGGATGCATTGGCCAACACCCGGATCGCGCAATGGATGAGGGCCAGAGACGGCAAAATTGTATCGATCGAAGTATTTTTTGACGCGCACGCTTATTCAAGCATGTTCGAGACGCTCAACTGATATGTTGTTCGGAGTATCTTTTGCGCAATCTATATGCTCCGTATGAATGACGTTAGGGTAGATTGTTCGATAGATGCAGTGCCCAAATTGCTGGAACAACAAAGCCTGCGCACGGACCGCGGTCTATCGTTGTTCACCAACCCTAGAGAGGCTAACGCATGAGCACATCCAAACCGCCCGCGGCGCCGAAAAAACGTATGGCCAGGGCCAAAACGCCGGCTGTTAAAAAGACCGCCGCGCGCAGTAAACCCGTGAAACAAACGCCATCGCTGACCTTGAACCCCGAGGAACGCTGGCGGATGGTTGCGGTGGCGGCCTACCACATCGCGGAAAAGCGGGGTTTTTCGCCGGGCATCGCGCTGGATGACTGGCTGAACGCCGAACGGGAGGTCGAGGCGTTGCTGGGCACGCAGCAGCGCAAAGCCTAGCGTCTTTGGACTTGTTGCAGCAACGCCATTGATGTCGCCGCGCATTGATTTGATCCGCGCCCGTGGCGCGGAATTAACCGGCGAACTAACCGGCCAGCAAGTCTTTCGCTTGGTTGATTTTGGCGGCCAGGTAATTGGTGCCACCGCGATCCGGGTGCATTTTCTGCATCAAGCGTCGGTGCGCGTCGGTGACGGTCTTGGCATCGGCGCCGGCCTTGAGGCCCAGTATTTCGTAGGCTTCCTCGTGGCTCATGCCTTTGCCCATGCCTCCACCATTGGCTTTGCTCTGTCTGGAGTCTGCGCGGTCTTGTTTTTCCGTGCGATCGGATTTGCTCTCTGACTTGTTATCCGCATGGGCTTCGCCGGATTCCTGCCTGGCGCTGGTGCCGTGCGCCTGCTCGATGTAGGCCGCCAGCAGTGCCGCCGATTCGGCGTCGCGGCGGGTGTACTGGGCGTGCAGCGCCTGCAACTTTTTGAGCGTCAGTTCGCTCAAGTGCCCGCCGCTGTGGACGCCGCTCACGATTTTGCCGCGCATTTCGCCGGTCTGCTCGCTTATCGACATCCGCAGGTAACGTGTCTGGACATTCGTGTAGCCATTATTGCCCCCGCTATCGTCCGATGATTTCGCCTTTGACGCGCGCTTGCGCGAGGACTTGCGCGATCGGGCGCGGGCGGGTGGGGGCGCTTTTGGTTTCGCGACCGCAGCGCGCCACAACAGGGGCAGCAGCCGGACCACGATGGGCAGAAGAGCGCCGATGACGGCGAATACCCAGTGCAGCGATCCCGAAAATACCATCGCGAGCAGCGCCACAAGAGCGATGACGATGCCCGCCTGCGAGAGGAATAGCCGGAATTTGCCGGGCGGCTGCCGTCCGACCATACTGACCAGCAGAAAGATGGACAGCAGAATTAAAATGCCGACGGGAATGCGCCACCGATAAACTTCCGTGAGAAAAAATTCCATATTCGTCGTTGCCCTTAACGGATCGCGGTTCGCGCGATACAAAAAGCCCTGGCTTGCTAGCCAGCGCGTCGATAAATATGCAGAATAATAATGGATTTTCCTGGAGTTCCGAGTTGCCGTGCGGCATACGGTGCCAGGCTGCCTAATCGTCGATGTTAGCGTAGGCGGGCATTTTCGTCGTCCCACCTCTTCGGGTGTCGATAAACTGATACAGCTTACGCACCGCTTGGTATCCGTTTAGTCTACCCAGCGTTTGGGGCAGGCGTAAAGGCAGGCGCCGTTATGCCTGGCCCAGGCGGGCGGAGAATAGTACATGAAATGGCGCCGCGGCATCCACAGACGCATGCCTGGCGGAGCGCGGCGTTACACTGACTGCCGACCCTGATGGTCGACCCTGATAGCGGACAAATAAATCAAAGGCGGGTCAATGCAAGATTTCAATGCGAATTACAGCCGGCAGATCATGTTCCGGCTGGCCGTGGCGGCAATACTGCTGCTCGTGGTGATGTTTCTGTGCCGTCGGTTTATCTTCGATTTTTACATTGGCGGTCAGGTCACGATCGCCGGTTATATCATCAACAGCGCGACCCTGACCTTGTTCCTGGCGGGGCTGATCGCGATCGTCGCGGGGCTGCGTCACTATTCGCGCGAGGAAGCCGCGCTGGCCAGATTCATGCGCTCGCTGGACGACGAGCAGCGCGATTTAACGGCGGGCGTAAACCCGCGCAGCATCATCCATAGACGCTATGCCGCCATTTTAAGAATCAGCAAGCAGAACGCGCCGGTCGATCACGGCGCGCTGACCGCGCTGCTGCTGGCCGATGAGAGCAAGCGATTGTCGTTCCCGCGTTTTGTCAACAATATTCTGATCCTGATGGGCGTATTCGGCACCATTGTTGGTCTGGCGATCGCGCTTGTGGGTGCGGCCGATCTGCTCGAAGCGGAACAGAACTTAGGCAGCATGGATGTGCTGATCCACGGCATGTCGGTCGCGCCGGCCACGACCATCATCGCGATCATCTGTTATGTGTTCACCGGTTACTTTTATATCCGCCTGACCGATGCGCAGACACACGTCATCAGCGGCGTCGAGCAGGTGACCCAGCTTTACCTGCTGCCACGGTTTTCCCGCAACGCCGATTCGATCATGCACGAGATCGCGCATCTGGTCGATCAACTCAGGCAGACCGCGGAGAGCATGCGCGGCAGTCAGACCGAATACGCCGAGGCCGGTATCCGCCTGCGCGAAACGGTCAACGACTACGCGCAGGTCGGTCACCGCATGAGCATGATGCTGGCTGAACTGGACTCGCGCATGAGCGGCATGACCGGCGACGTGCGCACGATCAAAAGCATGCTGCGCGATGGATTCCGCCTGCCGGCCGGCGATTCGCGTTAATGAGCCGGGGCTTTGTCGATCTGCGTGTAGCGCACGGCGACGCGCTATCCGAACACAACGCGGTATGGCCCTCGTTCACCGACATCATGACGGTGGTGGTCATGATCTTTCTGTTGACCAGCATGGTGTTGATCATGCGCAACTGGGAACTGGTCGAGACTCTGCGCGGCAGCATCGAGGCCGAGCAACGGGCTGCCGAGACGGCGCGCGACAGAACGCAAGCTCAGGCTGCGGTGGAACAGCAACTCGTGCGCGCGCAAGCGGAAATCGCGGATCTTAAGGTGCGACTCGAGCGCGCCGCCAGTGAAGCGCAGCGCGACGCACAACTACTGGCCGAGCGCGACAGCAGCCTGTCGTCTGCACGCTCCGCGGTCAAGCGACTGTCCGCGACTTTACTGTCGTCGTATGACGAAACGGATTCGCTGCGCGCCGAGCGCGCGCAACTGTTAAGCGCGGTCGCGCGGACAGAGTCGGAACTCGAATCCTCTAGGGCAAGTGCCGCGGATCTGTCGGGCAATCTGGCTTCGTCGCGGCAGCGGGTGAGCGCGCTGGAGCAGGAGGCGCGGCAGGCCGCGGCACGGCGCGAGGAATTGCAGACGGCTTTCGAGGCGCAGCGCGCCGACTCCAGCCGCCTCCAGGAAGCGTTACAGTCATCCCGCCAGCAGGTCGGCGCGCTGGAATCAACGCTCGAGCAGGCACGGCAGCGCGGCGGTCAAATGCAGGCGCAATACGCCGCGCGCCAGACCGAGTTGCAGGCCGCGGAGTCGAGAATCGCGGAGCTTGCGCAGTCGCTGGAGGCTTTCACCGCACGGGTCAGCACCCTTGAACAGGCGAACGAACAAGTGCGCGCCGAGCGCGCGGCGTTGCGGGATTCGCTGGCAGGCGGCGAAACTGACCTGATCGCGGCGGAGGCGCGAATCGCGCAGCTTTCCCGGGAACTCGAAGCGGCGTCGGAGACCGAGCGCGCCATGCAGAGCCGGGTCGAGCAGGCGCGCACCGAGACCTTAGAACTCCGGGCGGCCTACGATCGTCAGCAAAGCCGTGTGAGCGCGGCGCGGGAACGGTCCGCGGAACTCGATATGACCTTGGGCGCTCGCACGCAAGAATTGCGCGACATTCGTCAGGAGCGCGTGGAAGCCGTGCAGCAAAGCCAGCAAAGCGAACAGCGGCTGACGGAATTGCGGGGCGATTTCGACACCTTGCGGGTCAAGTACGACCGGCTGATTCAGCCCGCGCGCAGCGCCGACGGCAAACACGTCGTGGAAGTGCGTTACGACAAGGAACCCGATGGCTACCGCATCGGTTTGAAAGACAGCGCGGATCAGGCATTTAGTACCGTGAGCGGTTCGCAGATGATGCGCCGGCTGGACGAACTCAAGGCACGTTACGGCAATGATTTGTACGTGCGCGTTATCATCCCCGACAACAGTGGGCTGTCCTACAACGAGGCCTGGGATTTTACCAACGACGTCCTCAGCCGTTACGATTATTACTATCAGACTGCCGGGCGCGAACCTGGCGCGGAGGCCGTTGAGTAAGCGCGGCCCCGGCGGTATGTCATTCGCGATCCCGCGCGTCGTTCGGGTATCGCGCGATCCTGACGCGAGCGGCGGTTCGGAAGCATCCTGATGTCGTCTCCACATTCAGAATCGACGCGGCATGCGCTGGCGCTGCCCGCGCCCGATCCGGACGCGCAGGCATTGAGCGCCGCGCTGGTGGACGAGATCCGGCGCGCCATCGAAACCGACGGTGGCAGCATCGGCTTCGACCGCTATATGGAAATGGCGTTGTACGCGCCGCGGCTTGGCTATTATCATAATGGCTCGCGCAAATTCGGCGCTGATGGCGACTTTGTCACCGCGCCCGAGCTCTCGCCGCTTTTTGCGCGCGCAATCGCGCGTCACTGCGCGCTGGCGCTCAAGGAACTCGAAGGCGGCGACCTGCTGGAGTTCGGTCCGGGATCGGGGGCGCTTGCGGCGGAACTGCTGGCGGATCTGGAGCGTCTCGGTGCGCTGCCAGGCCGTTACCTTATGCTGGAACTGAGCGGCGAATTGCGCCAACGCCAGCACGAGCGGTTGTGTGCATCTGTGCCGCACTTAACTGAACGAGTCGAGTGGCTGCAAGTCCTCCCCGCCCAGGGTTTTGCCGGCGTGGTGCTGGCCAATGAGGTGCTGGACGCTATGCCGGTCATGTGTTTCGCGGTGCGCGACGGTGCAGTCTTCGAGCGGCGCGTGGGGTACGATTCAGTCGGCCGGCTAGACTTTCGGGAGCGCACCGCCGATGTGCCGACGCGGGCGCAGGTTGACAATATCACCGCGGCCTTGCCGGGGCCGCTACCTGACGGTTATCGCAGCGAATTCAGCCCCGCGCTCGATGCGTGGGTGGGCGCGCTCGGCGCACGGCTGGCGCGCGGACTGGTTCTGATCTGCGACTACGGTTATCCGCGCGGCGAGTACTATCATCCGCAGCGACGTGACGGCACCTTGCTGTGCCACTATCGCCACCGCGCCCATGCGGATCCCTTCTTCTATCCCGGCTTGCAGGACATCAGCGCCAACGTGGATTTCACTGTGGTCGCGGAAGCGGCCGCGACGGCGGAACTCGACCTGCTGGCATACACAAGTCAGGCGCAATTCCTGCTGGGAAGCGGTCTGCTGGAGACACTGGAACTCGCCGATAATGCCGCGGCATATCTGCGCGTGGCTCAGGAAATAAAATTACTGACGTTGCCCGGTGAGATGGGGGATCGCTTTCAGGTAATGGCGCTTGGGAAACACTACGCCCCGACTATGCGCTTCTCGTTGCGGGATTTCCGCGGGCGCCTGTAGACTTAAACGTCGGAAGCTTTCGCGGCTCATGTCTATCTCTGACGACGTATTCCTGAATCTGCTCGAATGGATCGGTTTTATCGCGTGGTGCTGGGCGTGGTGTTGCTGACAGTGTTTGTCTGATCGTGGCTGGCACCGGGACTTCGCAAATCGCGGATCGCCGCGATGCGCCGCGCACGTAATGAACGCTTCAGCGCCTCGCCCTTGAGGCCCGCGCGCGCCAGTGCGCCCGCATCCACACCTGCGGCCGCCGCGCGCGCCGCGCGCAGGATTCCGGCCTGCGGATAGTCGTTATCCTGCATGCCCGCACGTCCGCGCGCGTCCGCCTCGCAGGCCAACAGAAACTGCTCAAAACGCTGCGGGCGACGAAACGCATCCACCCGCTCGAGCACGTTCAATGTCGTCGCGGCTCGCAGTTCCAGCGCGCGATGACAATGCAGGTGATAACGCGCGACCTGGCCGGCCAGCGCGCGATATTCATTTGGCGCCTTGAGCCGGTCGCACACTGCGGCTACCAGTTCGCCGCCACGCTGCTCGTGGCGGTAATGGTGCGGCCATTGTTCGCGCGGCGTGACACCCTTGCCGAGATCGTGTGTTAGCGCGGCAAATCGGGTCCGCGGGTCTGTAGTGAGCCGCGCGGCTTCGGTCAATACCAGCAAAGTGTGCACGCCGGTATCTATTTCCGGGTGATAGCGGGCGGGTTGCGGCACGCCGAACAACCGGTCGAGTTCGGGGAATATCGCCGCCAGGGCGCCGCACCTGCGCAGCACCTCGAAGAACTCGGCGGGCGTGCGCTCGCCCAACGCCTTGACGAGCTCCTGCCAGACGCGCTCGGGCACCAGCGCGTCCGCTTCGCCGCTCTTGACCATCGCGCGCATGAGCGCGATGGTTTCTTCGGCGACCTTGAATCCCAGGTGTTTGAAGCGGGCCGCGAAACGTGCGGTTCTCAAAATCCGCACGGGATCTTCCGCGAAGGCAGGCGAAATGTGGCGCAGCACGCGCTGCCGCAGATCGTCGCGACCGCCGTAGAAGTCGATGACGTTGCCGGTGTCGTCCTCGGCCAGGGCGTTGATGGTCAGGTCGCGGCGCAGGAGATCCTGTTCCAGGCTGACGTCCGGTGCGGCATGAACGCTGAATCCGCGATAGCCCGCGGTGGTCTTGCGCTCGGTGCGGGCGAGCGCGTATTCCTCTTTGGTACGCGGATGCAGAAATACCGGAAAGTCCCGGCCAACTGCCTTGTACCCTTGCGCTTCCAGGTCTTCCTGCCTCGCGCCCACCACCACCCAGTCGCGTTCCTTGACCGACAGACCCAGCAGTTTGTCGCGCACGGCGCCGCCCACCATAAAAATCTTCATGCGCAAAAGCCTAGCGCATAACCGCTGAGGAATGCGACTGATCCGTGGCCGGATAACGATGGTGGAAATCGCGCTGTACGTGTTAAGTTTCTTGAGCCATGCACAATCGTTGCCGATTTTTAACGATAGTACTGCTGGCGTGGTCGCTCCCCGCATGCGGTACGATGTCGTATTACGCGCAATCCATCGGCGGCCAGCTGCGTTTGCTGTCCAGCCGCGAACCGGTCGCGGCATTACTGAAAGACCCTGGCACGGATGCGAAACTAAAAAACCGCCTGGCGCGGACACAGGCGATGCGCAGCTTTGCAAGCGAGGTGCTCGCACTGCCCGACAACGACAGTTACCGC
The DNA here is from genome assembly GCA_013696315.1 of Gammaproteobacteria bacterium. Lineage (NCBI taxonomy): Bacteria > Pseudomonadati > Pseudomonadota > Gammaproteobacteria > Gammaproteobacteria bacterium. Next base: position 36,716 of record JACCYU010000078.1, read on the forward strand.
GGCTATGTGCAGCTTGAAAGTCCATACGTCGTCTGGTCGCTGTTCGCCACACCGGAATTTTCGCTGCGACCGCGGCAATGGTGTTTCCCCATCGCCGGTTGCGTGCCGTATCGTGGCTATTTCGCCGCGCGCGACGCGCGAAAATTTGCGCGCGCGCTGCGGGCTGAAGGCATGGATGTGTACGTCGGCGGCGTCGCGGCGTATTCGACCCTGGGCTGGTTCGACGATCCACTGCTCAGCAGCATGCTTTATCGCGGCGAAACAGAAACCGCGGCCATCATCTTCCACGAATTGGCGCACGCTAAAGTGTATGCGGCCGGTGACGCGGTGTTCAACGAAAGCTTCGCGATGACGGTCGAGCACGCGGGCATGCATCGCTGGCTGGCGGCGCACGGCACGAGCGCGCAACGGCGGGCCTATCGAACCACGTGGCGACACAAACAGGTATTTTACGATCTTATCGAAACCGCTCGCGCGCGCCTGTCCGCGCTTTACGCGAGCGACGCGAAGCCGGCGTTCAAGCGTCGAGGGAAGCGACGGATGATCGCGCAACTGCGCGCGCAATATGTGCGCCTGCAACAACGCCGAACCGGTCGTGACGGCTACGATCACTGGTTCAACGCGCCGATCAACAACGCCAAGCTGGCGGCGGTTGCTATCTACCGAGAGCTGGTGCCTGATTTCGAACGATTAATGGCCGCCTGTGACGGCGATTTAGCGCGGTTCTATGCCGCAGTGGCGGCACTGGGCGAGCTTGAACCGAATCGGCGCCATGCTCATCTGAACTCGGCCCATGGCTGCTCGTAATCGTGCGCGACATCTAAGAGGGTACGGTAGTTGGAGTAGCGCGCCAGCCATGGACTAAAAAGACGGCGATCCAAACAGGCCGGTGCGCAAGAGTGACAATACGCTTCAGCGTTGTTGCTCTGATCCGCTAGAGACGCTTGAGAAACCTCTAGGTTCCTGCGGATATTGCCCGGGCATCCGTGCTTGTATGCTCCGGAAGAGCCGCCGCAACGATCAGGGTTTCTGAAGAAGTAAACGAAGCAGAGACTGGTGAATGGACACCTACGCTGTGACTGCCCCCGCCGCTATGTACGAACATAACGTCACGACCGCTGGTCGCGAGCTCTCTCGGGCATGGCGCGCCATTGTCGCGCAGGCGCGCTGTGTCCTGGTCGCCGAGGTTTCAGACACGAACGCCAAGGTTCGCGGCTGGCGTACCCACCGGTGGATCGCAGGGCACGTTCATTGAGGTAACAGTTTCTGCCGTCGAAGCGACGGACGAAGGGCGTCTCTGCACGATCTTTCTGCGCGATGTCAACCAGCGCGAAAAGGCCGAACGCGAGCTGCGCAAACTTCAAACGGAGCACCTTAACTGGCAGGAGGAGATCAGCCGGCGGATCGGTCTCGGCAAAATCGAGTTTATCGGCGATTCAGCCGAAATGCGCGCCATCGCCAAGAGCATCAAGGTGGTGGCGAATACCGACGCCACAGTGCTGCTGACTGGCGAGACGGGGACCGGTAAGGAGTTGATCGCCAAGGCCCTGCACAATGCCAGCGGGCGCAAGGACAAAATGCTGATCATCGTCAATTGCGCCGCGCTGCCCAGCGAGTTGATCGAAAGCGAGCTCTTCGGACACGAAATGGGGGCCTTCACCAGCGCCACTGCGCAGCGCAAGGGCAGGTTCGAACTCGCCGACGGCGGCACCATCTTCCTCGCGACCAGCGGGACTGCCCTAAGCAATTGGACCTGATGTTGATTGCCAAATTGTGGCCAGGTAAACGTGGCGGACCGACTTTCTGGCATCCGGTTGAGCATCTCGTACGGGTCTTCGAGACAGTTGCTAAATTGAAGATCCGCTCTGTTATGCGCGCCATGGTGCCGAAGTTGTTCGCACGCAAGCTTCCGCAGCAGTACTTCGATCGTCTATCCCGTTGCGGCGTCGAGATCACGGACGACTTTATAAGCGCAGATGATCTGTGGACCGCCATGTCCACGTCACGCCTGGTCTTTTGCGACCGGGTCGGCATATGTGCATATCGTGGCGCATGATCGATCAGCTCGCGATGGGCGCATGCACTCTGTTGGATCGCGCGCCGTATCCGGAATGGCCGGTACCATTGCGGGCCGATCATGAGTTCGTAGACGGTACGTGCGGCGTTGGCCCGGATGAGGTGCTGCCGGATGAAGCCGCTTATGAGCGCTTTGCTGACACGATCATGGCGTTGCTGGCTGATCCCGAACGAGCAGCGGCGGTACGGCGCGCGGCGGCCGCATATTTCGATCGGCATGCGACGGCCACGACTGCCGATGCTTACGCTGGGCGAAGGTAGGCGCTCTAGCACAGCCTGAATCCAAATTGTCTGCGCATCAGCTTGTGCATGTTTGGTTGCCCGTGCGCGCTGGAGCCCTTGATGGCTCGCAGACTGTCGTAGCGATGACTCGTAAAGCCTTGGTTACCCGCAATCATCGCGCGACGAGGGGCAGGATGCTTCAAGGGATTTTCAGCGCCTTCCAAGATAGCCGGGCACGACGGATTCCAGCGAGGTCGGACAGCGCTCGGCGCCGACACAGACGCTGTCGCGGGTGAGCGACCGGTAATTGTCCAGCGAGAACGGCTTGCCCGGCACATATTCGAGCAGGTTCGCCTGCGCTCTGGACAGGCGCGCCGGCAGGCCAATGATCAGCCGCCTGACATCCATCACGCGGGCGATGTATCGAACCACCTCCAGGAGCGTGTAGTTGTGCGGGCCGCACAAATCGATGCGCCTGCCGAATGTCGTGCGGTCGCGTAGCGCGGCCTCGAAGGCGTCCACCACATCGCCGACGTAAACCGGCGCGAAGCGGGCGTTGGGACAGGCCAGCGGCAGTACCGGCGAGAACCTGAGCAGGCCAGCGAAGCGATTGATGAAGCTGTCGTCGGGCCCAAAGATCACCGACGGCCGAAAACTCGTTACGCTGAGATGCTCGCCGGGCCTGGCATGGACAAAATCTTCCGCCGCGCCCTTGCTGCGCGAATAAAAACTGGGGCCGGTGGCGGCGTCGGCGCCAAGCGCGCTCATCTGCAGCAGCCGCCGCACACCTGCCCGCCGGCAGGCTGTGATTACCGCGCGCGCCAGTTCGACGTGCGCGCGCTGGAAACCCGCGCCATCGTGACCGCGTTCGTTAAGAATTCCGACCAGGTTGATGACGGTGTCGCAGCCCTGAAAATGCCGTCTCAGTTGCGTGGGGTCGTGCACGTCGGCTTCGATCAGCCTGATTGTGGGCAGCACCAGCAAACCGCGGTGACGCTCGGGCCTGCGCGTCAATACTTTCACTCGCAGCTGCCGTTCCGCCAGCCGGCTGACGAGGTGCCGCCCAACAAAACCCGTGCCCCCCAGCACACAAATAACCTGCTCGCTCATCCTGGGAATCGAATTTCGTCGGAGATCGTGCGCAACGCGCGCGACTTTCAGGCCGTGCGGCGTGCCGCCCGACGTCGTCCCGGTCTGCCGGCGCCTGCGTTGCTCGCCGGCAGGCGGGGCTTGCGCTCGATCCTGGCTGGCGGGCGCGGGACGACGAGCAGTTCCGGTTCGACATCCGCGGCGGGAATCTTGTAGTTTAGAAACTCCTCGATACCCGGCAGGTGAACCGCGTAATCCTCGCAGGCGAAGCTGATGGCGTCGCCTTCCGCGCCAGCGCGCGCGGTACGCCCGATGCGGTGCACGTAGTCTTCCGCGGATTCTGGCAGATCGAAGTTTATAATGTGGCTGACGGCAGGAATGTGCAGGCCGCGCGAGGCGACATCGGTCGCCACCAGCAGCGGATACTCGCCGGAGAGAAAACCTTGCAGCAGCGTTTGACGTTTGCGCTGCGGGACATCGCCGGACAACAGCGCGACCTGATAATCGTTGCCGATGAGCCAGGCCGCGACCTTTTCCGCGACGTGTTTGGTGTTGACGAAAATCATGGTGCGTTCCGGGCGATGCCGTCGCAGCAGGCCGATCAGCAACGGGATCTTGTCGGCATTGGACGGATAATAGATGATCTGGCGTACGTTGTCGGCCGCGACCTGGTCGGACTCGATCTTGATCAGTTCCGGGTTGTTCATGTGTTCGTAGGCCAGCTCCATCACGCGATACGAGAGGGTTGCCGAAAACAGCATGGAGAGGCGCTCCTCGGGCTTGGGCATGCGCCGCAGCAGAAAACGGATGTCCTTGATGAAGCCGAGATCGAACATGCGATCGGCCTCGTCCAGCACCAGGATTTCGATGGCGCGCAGATCAAACACCTTTTGCTTGAAATAATCGATAATGCGCCCCGGTGTGCCTATGAGGATGTCAACACCCGCCGTCAAGGTGTCGCGCTGTTTCACGTAGTCGGTGCCGCCATAAATCAACCCCAGTTCGAAGCCCGTGTGGCGGCCCAGCTGCACGGCGTCCTTGTGAATTTGTATGGCGAGTTCCCGCGTCGGCGCGAGGATCAGCGCGCGCGGCTGCGTGACGGTGCGGGTGGCGGGCGCCTCTGTGCTCAGTAGGTGCGTATACATCGCGACGAGAAACGCCGCGGTCTTGCCGGTACCGGTCTGCGCCTGACCGGCGACGTCGCGGCCGGCGAGCAGGTTCGGCAGGGCGCGGGCCTGAATGAGTGTGCAACGCGAGAAACCCGCGTGGTCCAGCCCCTGCTGGACTGGCGCCGGCAACTCGAACTGGGAAAAACTTATGTCGGATAACAGTTGAGTGGTCATCGGTCAAGCATAGCGTAATTTGTCGCATGGCGGCTAACCCCTGCGGACATGGACTTGTTTTGGTCTATGCGTTAATCTCTTGGCCATTAAAATTAACCGCGCGTCACTCCGCTGCGAAGGCTTATCCCGTGAGCGAAAAAATCACTCATATTACCGACGACAGTTTCGACGCTGAAGTGCTCAGCGCGGAGATGCCGGTACTGGTCGATTACTGGGCGGAATGGTGTGGCCCGTGCAAGATGATCGCGCCGATTCTGGATCAGATCGCTAGCGACTACGACGGTAAACTGAAGGTGACCAAGCTCAACATTGACGACAATCCCGCCGCGCCGCGTCGCTATGGCATACGCGGCATCCCCACGCTCATGATCTTCAAGGATGGCGATGTGCAGGCCACCAAGATAGGCGCTGTATCGAAGTCGCAGCTGACCGCATTTATCGATGACAGCATTTAGGTCGCGGATTGCAATAATTTACGCGTGAAGAATTAACGCTGGACGGCCCGCAGGTATGGTGTTAGCATCCAGCAGAATTTAGTTTATTCCTGCCGTTCAGGCATTTCCTCTTTTTAGCAAACGATACACTGCCAAGACGACGTCCCAGTGGGCGAGAAGCGTTTAAATTGCGCCGTCAAAAGCCAGGCTTTCATCGATAAATAAGACCTCTGGCGCCTGCCAAAGGCCCTATGCCGGAATCTGTTTCCAGTGCTGCCGCGCGTATGTGCGCGCCGGCCAGCGCGTTATATCCATTGACGGTAGCGCAGACTTATGAACCTCACCGAACTCAAGCAGAAACCCGCCGCCGAACTGGTGGACGTCGCCCAGAGCGTGGGTGTAGACGGGATGGCCCGCTCGCGCAAACAGGACATTATCTTTTCCATTCTCAAGGCGCACGCCAAGAGTGGCGAAGACATCTTCGGCGACGGGGTGCTGGAAATTCTGCAGGACGGGTTCGGTTTCCTGCGCTCCGCCGACTGTTCTTATCTGGCCGGCCCCGACGATATTTACGTCTCTCCCAGCCAGATACGCCGCTTCAGCCTGCGCACCGGCGACACCGTATCCGGCAAGATCCGGCCGCCGAAAGACGGCGAACGTTATTTCGCACTGCTGAAGGTCGATCAGATCAACTTCGAGGCACCGGAGAATGCGAAGTACAAGGTATTGTTCGAAAACCTCACGCCGCTGCACGCCGAAAAAAGGCTTAAGCTGGAGCGCGGCAACGGCAGCACCGAGGACATCACGGCGCGCGTAATCGACATCGTGGCGCCCATCGGCAAAGGTCAGCGCGGGCTGATCGTGTCGCCGCCCAAGGCAGGCAAGACCATCATGTTGCAGAACATCTCGCAGAGCATCGCCATCAATCATCCCGACTGCTATCTCATTGTGCTGCTTATCGACGAGCGTCCGGAAGAGGTCACCGAGATGGAGCGGATGGTAAAAGGGGAGGTCGTGTCCAGCACTTTCGACGAGCCCGCCACCCGCCACGTACAGGTCGCCGAGATGGTGATCGAGAAGGCCAAGCGACTGGTCGAACACAGGCTGGACGTGGTGATATTGCTGGATTCAATTACCCGTCTCGCGCGAGCCTACAACACGGTAGTACCATCCTCGGGCAAGGTGCTGACCGGCGGGGTGGACGCCAACGCGCTGCAGAAGCCCAAGCGCTTTTTCGGCGCGGCGCGTAACATTGAGGAAGGCGGTTCGTTGACGATCATCGCCACCGCGCTGATCGACACCGGCTCCAAGATGGACGACGTGATCTTCGAGGAATTCAAGGGCACCGGCAACATGGAAATCCACCTGGATCGCCGCATCTACGAGCGGCGGGTTTTCCCGGCCATCAACATCAATCGCTCGGGCACCCGCCGCGAGGAGCTGCTCACCAGCCCCGACGAATTGCAGAAAATGTGGGTACTGCGCAAATTTCTCAATCAGATGGACGAAGTGGAAGCCATGGATTTCATGCTGGGGCGCTTGCAATCGACCAAGACCAACAACGAATTCTTCGAGGCGATGAAGCGTTAGGCCGCTTCAGCAAGATAATCAGCGGGCCAACAGTCGCTGGTTAAACTCAACTGCCGCCATCAGCGCGGCGGTTCATGGCCCGATAGCCAATGTCCGTTCGGTAATACGCACCTTCCCACCCGACGCGACGTACCCCCCGGTAAGCGAGACTCCGCGCTTCTTCGACGGTAGCGCCGAGCGCCGTGACGCACAGCACGCGCCCGCCGCAGGTGACGATGGCTCCGTCGCATTCGGCGGTGCCGGCGTGAAACACCTTTACGTCGTCAGCGTCAATGTCGTGCAGGCCGCCAATCGTATGGCCGGACTTGCAGACGCCGGGATAACCGTCCGCGGCCATGACCACGCCCAGTGCCACCCGCGGGTCCCATTCGACCTTCGCATCCGCAAATTTTTCGCCAAGCGCGGCCAGGCAAAGCTCGACGAGATCCGTTCGCAGCCGCATCAACAGTGGCTGCGTCTCCGGATCGCCCAGACGACAATTGAATTCAAGCACCTTGGACCTGCCCGCGGCATCGATCATCAGACCGGCATATAAAAAGCCGGTATACGGATTGCCTTCGGCGGCCATGCCGCGCACGGTTGGTTCGATCACCTCGCGCATGATGCGCGCGTGTACGTCAGACGTGACGACCGGCGCCGCTGAATATGCGCCCATGCCGCCCGTGTTGGGGCCGGTGTCTCCGTCGTCGCGCGGCTTGTGATCCTGCGAGGTCGCGAGCGGCAATACCTGTTCGCCGTTCACCATGCAGATAAAACTCGCTTCTTCGCCCTCCAGGAATTCTTCTAACACCACTTGCGTTCCGGCGGCGCCATAAGTTCGGCCACCCAGCATGTCGCGGGCCGCGGCGATCGCCTCGTTCTCGCTGTACGCAAGGACCACACCCTTGCCCGCAGCCAGCCCATCGGCCTTGATCACGATGGGCGCGCCGCGCTCACGGATGTACGCGGTGGCGCTTTCTATATCGGTAAACGCGGCGAACGCCGCGGTGGGGATCTGGTGGCGCGCGAGAAACTCCTTGCTGAAGCGTTTCGAGCCTTCCAGTTGCGCGGCATCTTTCGTCGGGCCGAAAATACGCAAGCCGGCGGCTTGAAAGGCATCGACTATGCCCGCCACCAGCGGCGCCTCGGGTCCGACTATCGTCAGGTCGATCGCACTGGCGCACGCGAACTCCAGCAACCCGGCAGTATCTTCCGCGCCGATTTCGACATTCTCCGTCTTCGGCTCGCGCGCTGTGCCGGCGTTGCCGGGTGCTACGAACACGCGTTCGACTCGCGGCGATTGCGCGACTTTCCAGGCAAGCGCGTGTTCACGCCCGCCGCCGCCAATTATCAGAATTTTCATCGTCATCTTCAGGGTCATGCGGCGAGCATAGCGTCGAAGCCCGGGTGAGACCAGAGACGCCAATCTCTAAGCAAGCAGCAACAATGATGGGATTACGCGGCCGTCCTATCCATACTTCGGCAGCGCATACGCAAGCGCCAAGGGCAGGGTCACCACCGTCGCCAGGTTGCTGAGCATGACGATGGACGCCACCTTGGTAGGTTCCTGACGGTAGCGCTCGGCGAATAAAAAATTCAGCACCGCCGGCGGCAGCGCGCCGAACAGAAACAGCACGCCCGCCTGCGCTTTCGGCAAATCGAGAAACGCCAGCATCAGCGCGGCGATCAAGAGGCCGCTGACCGGCGCGAACACCGCGCCCAGCAGACCGATACGCCACTCGCCGAAGTCACCGTCGGTGAGCCGCACGCCCAGCGCGAACAGCATCAGCGGCACGGCGATCTGGCCCAGCATGTTAATGGGCAGGGCTATGGCCTTCGGCACATTCACGCCCGCCATACTGATCGTCAGTGCAACGATGGCGGTGACGATCACGGGCTGTTTGAACACCGTCATTATGCGTGCGTGCTGATCGAGAATGTAAGTGCCCAAGCCGAAGTGCGCCAGATTGCCGAGCAGAAAAAGAATCAGCGCCGCCGGCAGCCCGGCATCGCCGAAGGCCAGCACCAGCAGCGGCAGCCCCATGTTGCCGGCGTTGCGAAACATCATGGGCGGCGCGAACGTCTTGAACTGAATCGATGTTAATCGCGTCAGCACCCAGGCGAGCAGGCCCGAACCTAAAATCACCACAGTTCCACCCAGCGCGAGCTGCGCGTGCGCCAGATTGAAAGACTGCGTCGACAACGCCGAAAAGACCAGCGCGGGCACGAACACATCGAGATTAATGCGGTTGGCGACTTCCATTGCCGGCCGCCGGTAATGTCCGTACGCGACGCCCACCGCGACGATCACGAAGATGGGCAGGACGATTTCCAGGATGCGGGCCATGAGCATGGAAAATCCCCCTTGATCCCCCTTTGGAAAAGGGGGAAGAATAGCGCTGCCGCTTCGGCGATGGCGAATGAATATCGCCCCTCTCTTGTTGCAAAGAGGGGATAGGGAAGATTTTTCAGTGTCGGAAATGCCGCACGCCCGTGAACACCATCGCCATGCCGTGCTCGTCCGCGGCGGTGATGATTTCCCCATCGCGCTGCGAGCCGCCGGGCTGGATGACAGCGGCAATACCGGCTAGATGCGCGGCGTCGATGCCGTCGCGGAAAGGGAAAAAAGCATCGGACGCCATCACCGCGCCCGCGAGCGGCAGGCCCTCGTCGGCTGCCTTCAGCCCCGCGATGCGGGCCGAATAGACACGGCTCATCTGGCCGGCGCCGATGCCTAGAGTGTGTTCGTCGCGCGCGTAAACTATGGCGTTCGACTTGACGAACTTCGCTACCCGCCAGGCGAACAGAAGGTCGTCGAGCTCCTGCCAGCCGGGCGCACGTTTGCTGACCACCTTGAGGTCGTCTGACGTGATCGCGCGATTGTCCGCGGTCTGCATCAGCAGTCCGGAGCCGATCCGTTTTATGTCGTGCGTGTTGTAACCGTCGCCCGGCGGAATCTCCAGCGCGCGCATACCGGCTTTACGCTGAATAACTTTGAGCGCATCCGTCTCGAAGCCCGGCGCCAGCAATACTTCGACGAATTGATGCTCGATGATAGTTTTAGCGGTGGCCGCGTTGAGTATTCGATTGAAGGCGATGATACCGCCAAAGGCCGAGGTGGGATCGGTGCGATAGGCGCGATCGTAAGCGGCGCCGATATCTTTCGCGACAGCGGCGCCGCACGGGTTGGCGTGCTTGACGATCACGCAGGCCGGCTGCCCGAAATGGCGCACGCACTCCCACGCCGTATCGGCGTCCGCGATATTGTTGAAGGACAGTTCCTTGCCCTGTAACTGCCGGAAAGTGGCGAGCGTGCCGGGGGCAGGATATAAATCTCGATACAATGCCGCCTGCTGGTGCGGGTTCTCGCCGTAGCGCAGGTCCATGACCTTCACGAAACGACCATTGGCCTGCGCGGGAAACGGTTGGCGCGCGCCGTGGCCGTCCAGCGAAGAAAGATAATCGCTGATCGCGCCATCGTAAACCGCGACGTGATTGAACGCCGCCACGGCGAGGCCGAAGCGCGTCCAGTCCGAGATCGCGCCGTCGCGTTCCAGGGCCAAGAGCGCGTCTGCATATTGCGCCGGGTCGGTCAGCACGGCCACGTGCGCGTGGTTCTTGGCCGCCGCGCGCAGCATCGCCGGCCCGCCGATGTCGATGTTCTCGATCGCTTCGGCCAGCGTATGGTCAGCGCGCGCCACAGTCTGCTCGAAGGGATAGAGGTTCACCACCAGCAGATCGATGGGCGGAATATCCATGCTGGCCATGACCGCGTCATCTTCGCCGGGCCGGCCGAGGATGCCGCCGTGAATCCTGGGATGCAGGGTCTTGACCCGCCCGTCCATGATCTCGGGAAAGCCGGTGTAATCGGAGACCTCGATAACCGGAATGTCATGCTTGGCCAGCAGGCGCGCGGTCCCGCCGGTGGACAGTATCTCCATGCCCAGTTTGCGCAGGCGTTGCGCGAGTTCAACGATACCGTTCTTGTCGGAAACACTGAGCAGCGCGCGTGCGGGTGACGGAGTCATGGGCAATTAGTAATCAGCCTCTGCATTATTGGCCGGTGCATGAACCTCTGCAGGGTGTTCAGTTTGATCCCGTACGCCGGCGCATAGCGACACATCCAGGCGCCGCGTAGCCCTCCATGGCGAAAAACGTCCCGACTGCTCACCCACTGCGGTCGGTGGATACGCCCGCAAGCTTGTGTGCGCCCGCCCGGACGGGGTGGCGGGTTACCACCCTGCATCGTCACATCGCCAGATCACCTTACCGTTATGCCAGAGGTGCAGCGGATCGATCCGGCGCGAGTGAATGATCGCCGCCCGGAACGGGCATAACGGCGAACGCCTACTCTAGTCCGTAATGCTTGAGCTTTTTGCGCAAGGTGCCACGATTGAGACCAAGACACTGCGCGGCCTGGGTCTGGTTACCGTCGCAGCGCTTCATCAGGATTTCGAGCAGCGGTCGCTCGACTTCCTCGATCACCAGGCGATAAAGGCTGTCCGGCTGATGGCCATTTAGCTGATCGAAAAAGAGCGACATGGCAATTCTTACCGCCGTGCATAGCGGTTGTTTGCGTCGCTCCTGGTTGGGCAATACCGATGCCGAATGCTGAACCATTCGCATATCTTAGTTTATCTCCGGTCAGCTTCAAGGCGGGAATCACTAGGCGGCCCCGGTGTCCGATCAAGTGCTGAGACTCGAAACGAACTAGTTACCAGTGTTGACGGCATACCGGCGCGCCCGGCTTGCCCGGGACGGCTCTTTTAAATTTTTGTGGGTGTAAGTGCGCGATGACTTACGGGATGGTTATCATGGCATTCGCTCCGAATGCTGCCAACCCCTTCAAGCATTTTTTTTGCCGCAGAAATAACCGGCGGTAATCGATAATCGAAATGGCAAGTGGACCTAAAGGATCGGTCACTTCCGTTCAAAAGGTGATCGCGCTCAAGATAGGCATTGCCGGCCAGCAGCAGTAAACTGATGACGATGATCAGCGCGTCACGCGAAATACTGACTTGTAGGTCGGGCACTTGCGAACCATCAGCGGCTCGCCGGGCGTCTGAGCCCTGCCAGCAGTGACCAGCCCCCTTTTGCTTGTGCCGGCGCGAACGTAAACCACGGCGAATAAACGGCGGCCAAGGCGTCAGCCTGCTCGGTCAGCAGTCCGGACAGCACCACACGCCCGCCGGGCATCACGCGCGTAGCGAAGGTTTGCGCCAGCCCAATTAGCGGACGCGCCACGATGTTGGCGAGCAGCAGGTCGGCCGCATGCATGGGGAGTTCCTCAGGGCAATACGTCTGCAGCGCGCGTGTCCCGATGCCGTTGCGCGCGGCATTGTCGCGCGTGGCGAAGAGCGCCTGCGGGTCGATGTCCACCGCGTATACGCGGCGCGCGCCGAGTTTCAGCGCCGCCAGCCCGAGGATGCCAGAGCCACAACCATAGTCGATCACCTCGCAGTTGCGGGGGCGGATTCGCGTCCAGCCACTGAAGACACAGCGCGGTGGTAGGGTGATCCCCTGTGCCGAAGGCGAGGCCGGGATCGAGAAAAAGATCGACCGACGAGGATATCTGGACAGGGTGGTCACGCTCAGGGTGCCGAGCTTGGGGGCCATCGCCGCGGCGTACGCGCAAGCGACGCCCGAATGTCAAGGTCGCGCAATCGTGTTTCCAGACTTGCGTCCAGTCCCGCTCCGCAAGGCGCGTAATTTCCAGCGGGGGCCGGCCCGCGAGCATGCCGTGCAAACGCCGTTGCAATGATTCAGTGTCGATGTTATCGGCATACAGACCCGTGACGACAACGGTGGGCCACACGGGCGCCTCCCCCGGCCGCGGTTCCAGCACGGGATCGTCGGCGGCGTCACGCAAGGTCACCGAACAGGCGCCATGATCCAGCAGCGCCTGCTCGGTTGAGGCAAGTTGCGCGCGATCAATGGTGAGGGAGATTTGAAGCATACATAACGCGCGTGGGCGCAGTTCTTCGAAGCTTAGGCGCGCCAGGAGCGGACTTTGCGAAACCAGCTTCGCGCGAGCGGGCTCTCTAAAGCCCCAGCTTCTTTTCGAGATAATGAATATCCGTGGCGCCTTTCTGGAAGTTCGCGTCCTGCATGATGTCGCGATGCAGCGGGATGTTCGTCTTGATGCCTTCGATTACCGCCTCGCTGAGTGCGCCTTTCATGCGGCTGATCGCGGACTCGCGATTCTCGCCGAATGCGATCAGTTTGCCGATCATAGAATCGTAATACGGCGGCACCGTGTAGCCGTTATAGACATGGGAATCGACCCGGATACCCGGCCCGCCGGGGCAATGAAACTGCGTAATCACACCCGGCGACGGCATGAAGCTGCGCGAGTCTTCGGCGTTGATGCGGCACTCGATCGCGTGGCCGCGAATGACCACGTCTTTTTGCCGCATGCTGAGCTTTTCATCGGCGGCGATCAGCAGTTGCTGTTTGACGATATCGATGCCGGTGATCATCTCGGTCACCGGATGTTCGACCTGCACGCGCGTGTTCATCTCGATGAAGTAAAATTCGCCGTCCTCGAACAGAAACTCGAAGGTGCCGGCGCTGCGATAACCGATCCGTTTACAGGCATCGACCACCAGTTGGCCCAGTTTGGTGCGCTGCCGATCGGTAAGCTCGGGCGCCGGCGCCTCTTCGATTATCTTCTGATGGCGGCGTTGCATGGAGCAGTCGCGCTCGCCTAAATGGATAATGTTGCCGTGATTATCGGCCAGCACCTGAAATTCGACGTGGCGCGGCCGCTCCATATACTTTTCCATGTACACCACGTTGCTGCCGAATGCCGACGTGGACTCCGCGCGCGTGAGCGCGATCGCGTTCAACAGCGCGCCTTCCCCGTGCACCACTCGCATGCCGCGCCCGCCGCCGCCGCCCGCCGCCTTGATAGTGACCGGATAGCCGATCTGTTTGGCCAGCAGCAGATTGGTGTCCTGGCTGTCGTCCAGCGAACCCTCGGAACCTGGCACGCAGGGCACGCCCGCCTTGCGCATGGCGTCGCGCGCGGAAATCTTGTCGCCCATCAGACGGATGGTCTCCGGCCGCGGACCGATAAATTTAAAGCCGCTGGATTCCACCCGCTCGGCGAAGTCGGCGTTCTCCGACAGGAATCCGTAACCCGGATGAATGGCGACCGCGTCGGTCACCTCGGCGGCGCTGATGATGGCGGGAATATTCAGATAACTTTCGTTCGCGGACGGCGGGCCTATGCAAACGGATTCATCGGCCAGCTTGACGTGCATCAGCGCGCGATCGACATCCGAATGGACGGCCACGGTCTTGATGCCCAGTTCGCGGCACGCGCGCAGGATGCGCAGCGCGATCTCGCCGCGATTGGCGATAACGATTTTGTCCAGCATGCGGGCTAAATCTGGGCAACCAGGTGTGTAGACATATCAACCGATGACTGGCAGGCGATAACCCATTAGTTGGTAATGCATTATTCGATGACCCATTATTCGATGAGTCATTACTCAATAACAAATAGGCTCTGGCCGAATTCCACCGGCTGGCCGTTTTCCGCCAGCACCGCGCTGATCGCGCCGGCTTTGTCGGCCTCGATCTGGTTCAACATCTTCATCGCTTCGATGATGCACAGCGTGTCGCCGACCTCAACATTCTGGCCGATATCGACAAACGGTTTGGCGCCCGGTGAAGGCGCGCGATAAAACGTGCCGACCATGGGGGAGGTGACCCGATGTCCGGTAATCGCCGGCTCTACCGTTTCCGCGTCAGTGGATGAGGGCGCGGCGGGACGCCCCTGAGTTTCGCCCACAGGATGCGACGATGCGCCGCCCGAAATATAAATTGGTGTGCCGGCGGGTGGCGGTCGCTCACGACTGACGCGCACCCACTCCTCGCCCTCCCTGATTTCGATTTCCGCGACACCCGACTCGTTGAGCAGTTCGATCAGCTTTCTGATTTTTCGAATATCCATGATGTTCCCAGTTCAACGTTGCGCGAAACGTCGCGGATTCTCACTCGCTAGTCCGGTTATTGTCGTTCAGGTTAATGGGATTTCAAGGCGTCGATGACCGCTGTCAGCGCGAGTTCGTATCCCCTGGCGCCCAAACCCGCGATCACAGCCACCGCGATGTCCGACAGATACGAATGACGGCGAAACGCCTCGCGTGCGTGGATGTTGGTGATGTGAACCTCGATAAACGGAACTTCCGCCGCCAGCAGTGCGTCGCGCAGGGCAATGCTCGTGTGGGTGAACGCGCCCGGATTGAAGATTATGAATGCCGTGCCGTCACTACGCGCTGCGTGAATGCGCTCGATCAACTCATGTTCCGCGTTACTTTGCAGCGCACTGAGCACATGTCCGGCGGACTGCGCCTGGCCCTTGAGCGTAGCGCCAATCGATTCCAGGGTGGCGGCCCCGTAACGCTCCGGCTCGCGCGTCCCCAGCAGATTCAGGTTGGGCCCGTTTAGCAGCAGTATTTTTGCCATTCCTAGATAATCTTCGTCAATGGCTGATGATGGATGACTTGATGTTATACGAGCGCACCGGATTGTGCACGACCCTTTCCGTCATGTCCAGATTGCTGCCGTTGGCTGCAACTTCGCGTCAGAATGGGCGAAATATGACTTAAATAGCGGGGGAATCTACACCGCCACGGCCTGTTACACGCGCATGTTCGGGCGGTCGCGGTTGAGCGAGGTTCACAGCAGCTTCGATAACTCGTCAATGAGTTCCCGTCTGCTCAGACGCCCCGCCTTGATGAAACGAATCACGCCGTCGCGGTCGATCAGCACACTGTGCGGCAAGCCACCGGAAGCGTTGCCGTATCGATCCGCGATGGCTATGGCGTTTTCGTGGCCAATGAGTTGCGGGTAGTCCGCACCGATTTCTTCAATGAAGCGCGCGACTGCCCGCGGCCGGTCCAGCGCCACGCCGACCACCTGGAACCCGCGCGCGCCGAACTCAATTTGCGTTTGCGCGAACTCGGGCATTTCTTCGCGGCACGGCGGACACCAGGTGGCCCAGAAATTCAGCAATATGACCTTGCCGTCCCAGCGGCTGATCGATACGGGCCGGCCATCGAGATCAGGCAGTCTAAACGCCGGACGCGGTGCGCCCAGCAGATCCTGCGGCGCTTCAGGCGCCACTGCCACTGATGGTGATGTCGCGGGTTGCGGGGCGCGTGACCATTGATAAATGGAAAAACCCGCGAGCGCCGCGCCCAGCGCCACCAGCAGGTAAGCGACTGGAATACCGCGTGTCACGGGCGCGCTAACCGCGAAGCTGCCGTTAACGCAGCGCGGCCAAGGCCGTGGCGGGCGATGACGCGGCTGTGCGTCCCCGGCGGGTTACTGAACGTCGCGTCCGCGTCACCGTTCGGGGCAGCGGCGGGAACGCGCAGGCGTACCTGTTTGTCGATCGGCGGGCAGCAGATGCCGGCCTCGGCGCAGCCCTGATATCTTACATTCAATGTGATGGTGCGCGCGGCGGTGGTATCGCGCCGCAGGGGCAACGTGATTTCCAGCAGTTCCCGCGTGTAGATCTCGACTCTGCCGAAGTACTCGTCTTCCTCCATTTCGCCTGCGGGGAATTCCGCACTGCCCAGCCTTACGCCATTGCCCCGCAAGCTGAATCGCAGCTTGTCCCGGTAAAGGTAGTAGCCCTGCGCGATCTGCCAGGACGCGAGCAGGCTGGACGCATTCCGTGTGGTAACGTTCAGTTTGAACGCCTCGTCCGCCGGTAGAAACTCCGGTTGCCCGCCGCCGAACAGCTTGCCCAGCGCATCAAACGGGTTCGCGCCGGCCGCGAGGTTTGTATGCTGCGCCGATGCCGGTTCATTCGGCGCGGACAGCGCGAGGCACAGCAGCAGGATACATAGCGCCGCCGTCCATTTCCGATGTGTGTTGCTCAGGCTGTAGTCTGCGCCGCGATCCATTCGAGATACCCGTCAAGTCCCCGCGCGATTGGAGTCGCGATAATTTCCGGAAGTTCATAAGGGTGCGCGTCCCGAATGGCGCTCTCCAGCGCCGGATAGCGTGCAGCCGTGGTTTTCATGAGCAATAGATGCTCGGTATCGGTACGCGCCTCGCTCTGCCACTCGTAGACGGATGTCATCTGCGGGAGCACGTTAACGCAGGCGGCGAGCTTTTGCCGCACGATGTGCTTGGCCGCAAGCAGCGCTGATTCGGCATCGGGATAGGTCGCAAAAACGAGTAGTGAGTCAGTCATAATCGAACGCAAAATAACGGGTTTACAACGGAGACATTGAATTGGCGCGTTCCGGCCCCATGTTTACATGTCAGTGAATTTCATCTTATCTGATTTTCGATGCGACCTTTCCCATTATTAGCCGCGGCGCTGATCGGCGTGCCGCTGCTGGAAATCTACCTTTTCATCAAAGTTGGCGGCGTCATCGGCGCGTTCCCGACGATTGTGCTCACCGTGCTGACCGCGGTCTTCGGCGCGATGCTGGTGCGCGCGCAAGGCACTGCCGCGCTGCGGCGCGCGCAGGCGAGTCTGCGGCGCGACGAGATGCCGGCGCGCGAATTGCTAGAAGCCGCCGCGCTGCTGGTGGGTGGCGTGTTGCTCGTGATTCCCGGTTTTTTCACCGATGCGATTGGATTTTTGATCCTGTGGCCGGCCAGCCGCGCGTTCCTGCTTAGCCGCCTGTTGCCGCGCATGCGGATCGTCGCCGTGCACAATGTAAACCGTCCGGCGAAGAGGGTAAACGGGCCCGCGAGGGGGCCGACGGCGGGAACCGGCCGCGTAATCGAGGGTGAATCCAGGCGTAAACCGGAGAATTAATCGTGCGCTTGACAAGCCGCTGGCCGCCATTATGATTGGCACTCACCGTCGGCGACTGCCAGCAAGGGCATCGCCAGTTCACAATAAAGTTCGACAGTTCAACAAGCTTGGTAAATTTCAGGAGTTTTGCCTATGAATATCCGTCCCCTTCACGATCGAGTCATAATCAAACGTATGGAAGAAGAGAGAACCAGTCCCGGAGGGATCGTAATTCCCGATAGCGCCGCGGAGAAGCCCATCAAGGGCGAAGTCCGAGCCGTCGGCAACGGCAAGATTCTCGACAGCGGAGAGAAGCGCGCGCTGGATGTGAGTGCCGGCGACAAGGTTCTGTTCGGCAAATATTCCGGGACCGAGGTCAAGGTGGATGGCGAAGACCTGCTGGTGATGCGCGAAGACGACATCATGGCGGTCATCGACGCCTGATCGGCGCGAACACCGCGCCATTTTCCTCCGCCTGACTTTTTCGTTTCAAAGAACTCAACATCCAAGGAATTCGATATGGCAGCAAAAGAAGTACGTTTCAGCGAAGACGCCCGGCATCGCATGATGACCGGCATCAATGTATTGGCCAATGCCGTCAAGGCGACGCTGGGTCCCAAGGGCCGTAACGTGGTGCTGGATAAATCCTTCGGCGCCCCGACCGTGACCAAGGACGGCGTGTCCGTGGCCAAGGAGATCGAGCTTCAGGACAAGTTCGAAAACATGGGCGCACAGATGGTTAAAGAGGTCGCAAGCAAGACTTCGGATGTGGCCGGCGACGGCACCACCACCGCGACCGTGCTGGCACAGGCGATCTTCCGCGAAGGCATGAAATCCGTGTCCGCCGGCATGAACCCCATGGACCTGAAGCGCGGTATCGACAAGGCGGTAATCGCCGCGGTCGACGAACTGAAAAAGCTCTCCAAGCCCTGCGAAAACAGCAAGGCGATCAGCCAGGTCGGCGCGATTTCCGCCAACGCCGACGAAGCGATCGGCAAGATTATCGCCGATGCGATGGACAAGGTCGGTAAGGAAGGCGTGATCACGGTCGAAGACGGCACGGGTCTCGATAATGAGCTGGAAGTCGTGGAAGGCATGGAGTTCGATCGGGGCTATCTGTCGCCGTACTTCATCAACACGCAGCAAAACCAGACCGCCGAACTGGAAGATCCCTACATTCTGCTTTACGACAAGAAGATCTCCAACATCCGCGAACTTCTGCCGTCGCTGGAAGGCGTGGCCAAGTCAGGTAAGCCGCTGCTGATCGTGGCCGAAGACGTGGAAGGCGAAGCGCTGGCGACCTTGGTGGTCAACACCATCCGCGGTATCGTAAAAGTGGCCGCGGTCAAGGCGCCGGGCTTCGGCGATCGCCGCAAGGCCATGCTACAGGACATTGCCATTCTCACCGGCGGCACGGTGATCTCCGAGGAGGTGGGTTTGTCGCTGGAGAAGGCGACTC
>JACCYU010000079.1 GCA_013696315.1 Gammaproteobacteria bacterium
CCGAGACCGGACTGCCGCCGGAATTTCTGGAGCTGGAGCTGACCGAAAGCACCATCATGCGTAACGCGGGGGAAACGATCGCTGCCCTGCAACAGTTCAAGCGGATGAGCATCAGCCTGTCGATCGACGATTTCGGCAGCGGCTATTCGTCGCTTAGCTATCTCAAGCGTTTTCCGCTGGACACCCTGAAGATCGATGCCTCGTTCGTGCGGGATATTACCGACGATGCCGATGACAAATCGATCACCACGGCGATCATCGCGATGGCGCACGGCCTGGGTCTGAAAGTCATCGCGGAGGGTGTGGAGACCGAGACCCAGCTCGCGTTCCTGCGCAAGCACGGCTGCGACGAGGTGCAGGGTTTCTTTTTCAGCAAGCCACTGCCCGTGGATGAATGCGCGGAGTTGATTTGCGCCCCGCGCCCATTTGCCAGTAAGGCGTCGCTCGGATGAAATGCAGCCGCCGCGGCGGAGCGTGCTTCGCGGGCCAGCGTTACGCCCCCCTTTATACGTTCTGACCTTAAGTCCGCCGAGCGGCCCGGATACTTCGGACTGAGTCGCCGATCGTTATTCCCCATACATGATTATGGCGAGAATGGCGATGGGTGTGCGGATGAGTTTGTCCGGGCCGTGCGGCACGTCGCCGCGAAAGGTGAGCGAATCGCCGGGGTTGAGCAGGTAGGTCTGGGTGCCGTGGCGGTATTGCAGCTTGCCTTTGAGCATGTAGATGAACTCGGTGCCGGGGTGTTCGAACGCGGGATACACTTCGCTGGCGTCGTCCATGGTGACCAGGAACGGCTCGAACAGTTTTTTCGGGCCTTGATCGTAGGCGAGCAGCCTGTAGATGTGTCCACGGCGGGTGCCGCGCCTGACAACTTCCATGGCCTCGCCACCTTTGACTAACTGCGCCGTGCCAGCCGGGACATTGTAGTAGCGGAATAGATGCGCCAGCGACACGCCCAGCGCACCGGCGATCTTGTTCAAGCTGTCGAGACTGGTCGATACCTGGCCGTTCTCGATCTTGGAAAGCATGCCGCGGCTGATGCCCGCCTGGTCGGCCACCTCGGCGATCGTCAGGTGATCGTGACGACGCAGCGCGTGGATCATCTTGCCGAGATAGTCGTCCAGCGAACGGCCACCGGCGTCCCTGGACGACACCTGGGCCTCGACATCCTTCTTTGTGCGCATCGTCTTGAACTTTTTACTTGATGCCAGTTGTCACTGGCCCACCGAAATTCCGGGTAAGGTAGGTAGCTCGGGAACCCTTTCCCGGCTGTCGCCAAAGCATTGATGACAACCATCTCTGAACTCACCGGGCGGACAGCTTGCGCCGTCCAGATTCTCTCCGGGACAATATGTGGCGACCTGCGGCTAGATTACCAATTACTCCTTGTCGTTTCGACCCCTTCGACCTTGCTCAGGGCAGGCTCCGGGAGAAATCTTGCACGTAGATGCAACCCTTGCTTCTGGCTGGAGGTTATTAAGATCTCTCCCGTTGGTCGAGATGACAGCCGGATGCTCGATGACAGTCGGTTGGTCGACATGACAGGCCGCTGGTGGAGATGACGGACTTTGTCTTAACCAGTGGCTCTTAACAATCCAGTGTATTGTCCAGTTCCCACTGACTGATGCACCCGCCGTAACGGCGCCATTCGTCCATTTTGAATTTCACGTAGCAGTCGATCAGTTCGTCGCCCATGCGTTCGCGCAGCACGTTGCTCTTGTCCGTGAGGCGCACCGCGTCAAGCATGTTCAGCGGCAGGCGCTTGCAGTCAGTAATCGTGTGCCCTTCGGCGAACATGTCGATGTCCAGGCGCTTGCCGGGATCGCGCTTGTTGGCGATGCCGTCCAGACCCGCGGCGATAATGCCCGCCTGCATGAGGTACGGATTGGCGGCGCCGTCCATTAAACGCAATTCCAGACGGTCAGAGCCGGGGATGCGGATCATGTGCGTGCGGTTGTTGCCGCCGTACGTGATCGAGCCGGGCGCCCACGTCGCGCCGGAGGTCGTGCGCGGCGCGGAGAGGCGCTTGTAGCTGTTGACCGTGGGATTGAAGATCGAGCACAGCGCCTCTGCGTTGTGCATGATGCCGCCGAGAAAGTGATACGCGAGTTTTGAGAGACTCAGTTCGCCTTTAGGATCGTGGAACAGATTTTTCCTGCCGCTCTTGTCCCACAGCGACACGTGTGCGTGGCAGCCATTGCCGGTTAGATTGATAAACGGCTTGGGCATGAAGGTCGCCCGGTAGCCATGATCTTCGGCAATCTGCTTGACCAGATACTTGAAGAACACGTGGCGATCGGCGGTCACCAGACAGTCGTCATAACCCCAGTTGAGCTCGAACTGACCATTCGCATCCTCGTGGTCGGCCTGATAAGGCTCCCAGCCTAACTCGATCATCGTGTCCACGATTCTGCTGGTCACATCGAAGCGCCGCATCATATAGGACTGGTCGTAGCACGGCTTGGTCTGTGTGTCGCGGGGATCGGAGAGCTCCTTGCCGTCGGGCGAGAGCAGAAAGTACTCGCATTCCACGCCGGTTTTAATGCGATAGCCCTGGGCGTCGGCCGCGGCGACCTGTTTTTTCAGCGCCGCGCGCGGCGAGGCGACCACCTCCTCGCCCGACATCCATAAATCAGAAGCGAGCCACGCAACCTCCGGCTTCCACGGCAATTGAATCAGGCTATCCGCGTCGGGCCGGCCGAACAGATCCGGGTGCGCAGGCGTCATGTCCAGCCAGGTGGCGAAACCCGCGAAGCCCGCGCCGTCACGCTGCATCTGCGCGATGGCGCGCGCCGGTACCATCTTCGCACGCAGCACGCCGAGCAGATCGACAAAACTCACCAGGAAGTATTTGATGCCTTTTTCCTTGGCAACCTTTTCGAGATTCGTGGTCATTGGGAACGCTCCCGTTTGTCTTGATGCGTGTTGTAAAACTGTCTGACGCGGTTTCCCGTGGTACAACGCGTAAACCCGTAGGTCGGCAATCCTTTGCCGACAAAACTTCGCCAAGGGATTGGCGACCTACACATATATAAGTTATGCACGGGATGCCACTATTTCGAACTCAGGCGCCAGGGATCCAGCCGGTGCCCGCGAGCGGCACTCTGGCCATTGCCGCTGCCTCGACGGTCAGCGCGACCATGTCCTGTGGCTCCAGGTTGTGAACGTGGCTCTTACCGCACGCGCGCGCGATGGTCTGCAACTCCAGCACCATGGTCGACACGTAATTGCGCAGCCACTTCGCGCCCTGCTCCGGATGCAGGCGCGCCTCCAACTCCGGAATCTGCGTAGTGACGCCCACCGGACAACGACCCGTGTGACAGTGATGGCAAGCGCCGGGCACAGTGCCGAGCTTGTGGTAATCCTCGACGTACACGGGCTTGTTGCAGCCCAGCGCGATGAGCGCCGCGACACCGATGGACACCGCATCGGCGCCCAGCGCGAGCGCCTTGGCTGCATCGGCGCCGGTGCGGATGCCGCCGGAAACGATGAGCTGCACCTTGCGGTGCATGCCAAGTTCCAGCAGAGCCTCGACCGCCATGCGCACCGCCGGCAGGGTGGGAATACCGACGTGCTCGATAAACACGTCCTGCGTGGCTGCGGTGCCGCCCTGCATGCCGTCCAGCACGATGGCGTCCGCGCCCGCCTTGACGCACAGCATCACGTCGTAGCGTACCCGCGTCGCGCCGATCTTGATGTAAATCGGTTTCTGCCAGTCCGTAATCTCGCGCAGTTCCTGAATCTTGATCTCCAGATCGTCCGGCCCGGTCCAGTCGGGATGACGGCAGGCGCTGCGCTGATCGATCCCTTCGGGCAGATCGCGCATGCCGGCGACTCTCGCGTTGATCTTCTGTCCCAGTAGCATCCCGCCGCCGCCGGGTTTGGCGCCCTGCCCCACGACGACTTCGATCGCGTCACAGCGTCGCAAGTCATCTGGATTGAGGCCGTAACGCGACGGCAGCACCTGATACACCAGCGTTTTGGAGGCGCGTCGCTCTTCGTCGGTCATGCCGCCGTCGCCGGTAGTCGTCGTCGTGCCCAGTTCGGTCGCCGCGCGGCCTAGGGATTCTTTCGCGTGCGTGCCCAGCGCACCGAAGCTCATGCCCGCAAAGGTAATAGGGATCTTGAGTTCTATGGGCTGCTTTGCGAAGCGGGTGCCGATCGACACATTGGTCGCGCATTTCTCGCGATAGCCTTCCAGCGGATAACGCGACATGGATGCGCCCAGGAACAGCAAATCGTCGAAACTCGGTAATTTACGCTTGGCGCCGAAACCGCGAATCTCGTATAGACCCTGATCGGCCGCGCGCTGGATTTCCGCGATCACGCCAGGCGGGAAAGTGCTGGAATACCGTAAGTCGTGCGCTTCGCTGGTCATGGATGTTTCCTCAACAGACTTGTGACCGCGGCTAATACGCATCCGCGTGCTCGACGTGGAAGTGATAGAGCTGGCGCGCGGAGCCGTAACGTTTGAAATCGCGCGCGCCGGCGTCGATACCGGCCTGGTTTAGCAACGCCCGCACGCTGTCAAAATCTTCCGCGCTCATCGCTTGTTCGACACAGTCGGCGCCCAGGCTTGCGACCTTGCCGCGCACGTAGACGATGGCCTCGTAGATGGAATCGCCGAGGTTTTGCCCCGCGTCGCCGCATACCACCAGGCGCCCGCGCTGCGCCATGAACGCGCTCATGTTGCCGATCGAACCGCCGACCACGATGTCAACGCCTTTCATGGAGATGCCGCAGCGCGTGCTCGTGTCGCCCTCGATCACGACCAGGCCGCCGCGGCCAGACGCCGCCGCATATTGCGAAGCGTTGCCCTTGACCCGCACCGTGCCGGACATGATGTTTTCGGCCACCGCCGGCCCGGCGTAGCCCCCTATTGTTACCGTCGCTGCCTTGTTGTGACCCGCGCAGTAGTATCCGGTGGGGCCTTCCACGGTGACATCGAGCGGCGCGTTGAGTCCGACTGCGAGCGCGTGCTTGCCGCGCGGGTTGCGGACAAGCCACTGTGCGTCGTCTTGCTGATCCGCGCACTGATGCAGACGCGAATTCAGCTCGCGCACCGAGGTCACATCCAGATCAATGGTCCGCACGGGTCTCACTCCGATTCCAGCTGTAGACGGTCGCGGGCGCTGGTTCCCACACGTTCGCGTGCTCGACACCCGGGAGGCCCGCGAACGCGCGATACTCCGAGGCCATCGCCACCCAGTCGTCGGTCTCGGCGATCACGCCGGGCTTGCAGCCGATCACGTCGCGGATTACGGCAAAGCCGTCGCGCGTGCCGATCGCGAAGGTGAAGAATCCGTCCAGATCCTCAAGCGCCGACTCCAGCGCCTGTTCGAGCGAAGCGCCCTGGCGCAGCCGCCAGGTGAGATAGCCGGCGGCGACTTCGCTGTCGTTGTCCGTCTCGAAGCGGATGCCCTCGGCCCGCAGTCGATCGCGCAGACGATTATGGTTCGACAACGATCCATTGTGCACGAGACAAAGATCCTGACCCGTCGAGAACGGATGCGAATGCTCGGTGGTAACCTCGCTCTCGGTGGCCATGCGCGTATGTCCAAGCGCATGCGTCCCGCTGAACGCGCGCAGCCCGAAGCGTTCGATTATATCGCGCGGCAACCCCTTCTCCTTGTACGTCTCGATGACTGTCCCGGCGCTGATGACCCGAAGTTCCGGATGGTTTTTCCAGAACCAGGACTGCGCCGTCTCGGCCTCGACCGGCAGCACCGTGAGTGCGTGGCTCGCGTGAACGGCAAATTGCACCCGGTGGCCGAAAGCCTTTTTCAGATCGTCATGCACCCCGCCCTCCCAGGCGTAATCCGGGTCCGCGCTATAGACGAGCAGCTTGGTTTCACTCGGACCCACTGGATGCCGATAAAACGAAACCCCGGTACTGTCGGGTCCGCGTTCGGTCATCTCGATCAGCATATTCGACAGCAATTCGCCGAGCCTGCTTTCGACGTCGGGCGACTTGGCGAACAAACCTACAATCCCGCACATTAATCAATCTCCCAAAAAAGCATTCAGCAGTGTTCAACGGCAAGTATTCACATCTCCCGGGTTTACATTGCCTGACGCCGGCTTTCCGGATCGTAAAAAGGCGTCTCGACGACCTCGCCCTGCGCCATGGCGCCGTTGCTTAGCGCCTGATGTCGGGTAACGAACCATCGCCAAGCCGTGCCCGCCGCCACCGATGATCGCAACGTCGTAAGACGGCCTTAAAATACGCGTGCCGGCAAGTGTTGCCGGCCGGAGTAGCGGCGGCTCAGCCCATGGTTTCAGAACCTTCCTCCAAGGAACTAATGTTTCCTGAAATTAAACACACGTCGCCCGGCGCGGTCAAGCCTGCGCGGTAGGCCGACGGTGGGAACGGCTTCGGCGGCAACACGTTTGCCGAGTAGATTGGTATGGCAAAGAATACGATACAAGTGCCGCGCCACCCCCGTCGTGTCGTGTCTGAATGGGTCGCAAGCTGGCATCCGGGGTGCAGCACAAGGTTTCATCACAGTAAAAAAAGTTAACTAATACTTGACAATACGCGTAAGACGGACGAAAAATAAAACTTATGGCGCGGTCGCGCGGGTGTGCAAGTACGCGAACCGGTATCGCAGGAGGCGGGTGAACGCATGACAACAGCATTCCATAACGGCACCGGCCGGGAGCGAAAACGATGAAACGATCCATGCACGAACGGATTGACGCCATGTATTCCAGGGATCGTTTATGGGCGCTCTGCCTGCTCGCCGGGCTGTGGATCGCGGTCGTGATCGTCTATCTCGGCGTGCGCAGCGAGCTGCACAACAACGGCATCGCGTTCGCCCTGATCATTAGTGCGTTGCTGATCGTTGGCTACAACACCGCATCGGTCATCGCGATGCTGCGGCACTACGCCAACGACAAGCGCTGGATTTACGAAATCGATATCCGCCATCTCGACCAGATGAGGAAGAAGTAGGCTCGGGGCCCGCGGGTCGCATTCAGACAGAGGAAACGTTGCATGGCAAAAACAGCGTATCAGCCGCCCCGGCAAGGCATCGTGGGCATGGTCGTCGACTCCCTGCTCATGCTGGTGTTGGTGTTTTGCGCTCTGAAGGCCCCAGCATGGGTGGCGGAATGGCGAACATTGCACCAACCGGTCGCGGCGGAAGATTCGGCCGCCCCCACGCGGGCCGCGAAAGCAGTAGCGCCGAAGGTGACTTGGGAACAGCTCGGACAGAACGCGGCGATGCAGGAAGGCTGGGAAAAGCTGGGCAAGGACCCGGCCGCCGCGAAGGCAATCATCGACAACCGCTTCGATTACACGGTAAATCTCCTCCAGCTTTTATTCGTGGCGGCTCTGCTCGTGT
>JACCYU010000080.1 GCA_013696315.1 Gammaproteobacteria bacterium
ATCGGCGTGCTGGGTTATAACGGCGCGGGCAAGTCCACCCTGCTGCGGATCATGGCCGGTGTGGACAAGGATTTTATCGGCGAGGCGCGCCCGCAGCCGGGCATCAGAATCGGTTATCTGCCACAGGAGCCGCAACTGAATCCGGATATAGACGTGCGTGGCAATGTCGAGGAAGGTGTGGGCGGCATGCTGGGCCTGTTATCCGAGTTCAATAAGGTGAGCGAGGCTTTTGGCGATGAGGATGCCGATTTCGATGCGTTGCTGGCACGCCAGGGCGAGTTACAGGACCGAATCGAAGCCGCCGGCGGCTGGGATCTGGAGCGCAAGCTTGAAGTCGCCGCCGACGCGCTGCGCCTGCCCCCCTGGGACGCCGACGTCAAGACGCTGTCGGGCGGCGAGCGCCGGAGGGTGGCGCTGTGCCGCCTGTTGTTATCGCAGCCAGACATGCTGGTGCTGGACGAGCCCACCAACCATCTGGACGCGGAATCCGTGTCGTGGCTGGAGCGCTTCTTACAGGAATTCGCCGGCACGGTCGTCGCCGTCACCCACGATCGCTATTTTCTGGACAAAGTCGCCGGCTGGATCCTGGAGCTGGATCGCGGTCGCGGCATTCCCTGGGAAGGCAATTATTCTTCCTGGCTGGAGCAAAAGGACAAGCGTCTGGCGGTGGAAGAAAAACAGGAGGCCGGGCGACGCAAGTCGATCGCCGCCGAGCTGGAATGGACCCGCGCCAATCCCAAAGGCCGCCAGGCCAAGAGCAAGGCCCGCCTCAACCGTTTCGAGGAGCTGTCCAGCCAGGAATATCAGCAGCGCGCCGAGACCAACGAGATCTACATCCCGCCCGGCGCGCGGCTGGGTGATGTAGTGATCGAAGCCGAGCATATCGCCAAGCGCTTTGACGGCAGAATCCTGTTCGAGGACTTGAGCTTCAACCTGCCGCGCGGCGGCATCGTCGGCGTGATTGGCGCGAACGGCAGTGGCAAGACCACGTTATTTCGCATCCTGGTCGGGCGCGAACAGCCAGAGGCCGGCTCGATCAAGCGCGGCGAGAGCGTCGAGATCGCCTATGTGGATCAATCGCGCGACTCGCTGGAGGGCACGAAAACCGTGTGGGAGGAGCTATCGGACGGTCAGGACATTATCACGATCTGCAAGTTTACGATGCCCTCCCGCGCCTATGTCGGGCGCTTCAATTTCAAGGGTGCGGATCAGCAGAAAAGAGTCTCCGACCTGTCCGGCGGCGAGCGCAATCGTTTGCATCTCGCCAAGGTTTTGAAGGCCGGCGGTAATCTGTTGCTGCTGGACGAGCCGACCAACGATCTGGACGTCGAAACCCTGCGCGCATTAGAGGAAGCCCTGCTGGAATTCCCGGGCAGCGCGGTGGTGATCTCGCATGACCGCTGGTTTCTCGATCGCATCGCCACGCATATCCTCGCCTTCGAGGGCGACAGCCAGGTGCAGTGGTTCGAGGGCAATTACAGCGAATACGAGCAGAATCGTAAACGCCGCGCCGGCGCGGCCGCGGATCAGCCGCATCGGATTAAATACAAGCGACTGGCGTGAGGCAGGCGATCTAAAAGGCGTTGGATGCTTCCCATAATCACACCAGTATGGAAAAAGCCATGAAGCTGATACTGCATGACCAGAACAAGAGGGGCTCTCTCGACGAATACTATCGGCGCGCTTTCAAGCAAGCGACAGAATTATTTATCGTTACAGCCTATTTAACCGCGTGGGACAACGAACTTCAACTCAATGAGGCGTGTCGAGGTTTTCGGCTGATTATAGGCAAGGACTTCGGAATAACGCGAAAAGCAGCCTGTGAATCAGTAATGCAATGGCTGCCAGCAAAGAGAAAGAGTCAGTTTCTGGTGGCAGACCTCATTGCCGGATTCCATCCAAAGGCAGTATTTTGGTCTGAAGGTGACAACAAATATTATGCAATTGTCGGCTCCTCAAACCTGACGCGAGCTGCATTTGAAACCAACTACGAAGCAAACGTCTATTCTAAAATCTCGAAAACAGAGTATGCAGCAGCGAAAGAATGGGTGAAGCACCTAGAGTGCAAGTCAATCGTTGTCTCTAGCGACTGGCTATCAAAATACCACGAGTCAACGCGAGCCCCTGGCTCAAGACGCGCAAGTGCCAAAGACACGTCGGAAAAAGATATTGCGCTCATCGCACTAAAGTTGCCAAAGCCGAGAGGGACAGAGAAACAGGTTGAATATCGTCGGCGAAAACTACAAACCCACGAAAAAAAGCAAGCTGGTTTGACGAGGCTCTTCGTGCGGTGCGCGAATCGCGAGATCGAGTCCCGAGAGTTTTATGAACAGTTGCCAAACTACTGGAGTTATAAGATAGGAAATCGATTGCAAGGGCATGGGTTTGAAATCTCAGGCGCATGGAGTGATTTCACTGCGCTCTCTCAAAGCTTCATCCGAATTATTCGGACAGATGAAGACGATCGAGACGATGTTGTCGCAGAGGAAATTGACCGTCTTCAAGAATTGAGTGTAGCAACTAGAGCTGCATTCCTGTCAGAAATGCTCTGCCTTCGGTTTCGTAAACTGTACCCGGTGCTTAACGCGCCTGTTCGCAAATTTCTTACGGATAAAAAGTTCAAGCCACCAAGCAAGGCCAGTGAAGGCGCGCGATACATAGACTTGGCAAAAAAGTTGCGATTCTCGTTGCTCCAGAATCCCGAACATGCTGCTAAGGATCTCGCTGAGCTAGATGCCGTGATCTGGCTTGCTTACGGAAAGAAGAAGAAATAATGGGTAGGAACCAAACGGACGAGTTTGCTCCCGTAATCAGCCGCTTGGAAATACTTTTGACGCGCGCGGAAATGCTGCTACCCGCGAAGAACGACGAGCCGGACTGGGGTGCAGTGGCTTTCCGCTGGCGTAAGCCTGGTTTTCTGCAGGCGGTTAAACATCCGCATCGCATGGAGCTCGACGACCTGCTCAATATCGATGCGCAAAAGGCGAACCTGATCCAGAACACGCGTCAGTTCGTGGCCGGCCACGCCGCCAATAACGCGCTCTTGTCTGGTTCGCGCGGCACCGGAAAATCGTCGCTGGTGAAGGCGTTGCTGAACGAATACGCGGACGAGGGCTTACGCCTGATCGAGGTGGAACGCCACGATCTGATCGACCTGCCCGATATCGTCGAGCCGCTGTACGAGCGTCCCGAGCGATTTATTCTGTTCACCGACGATCTCTCGTTCGAGGCAAACGAGCCCAGCTACAAGGCGCTCAAGGCGATGCTGGACGGCTCCATCGCGGTCGCGCCGGACAATGTTCTGATCTACGCCACCTCCAACCGCCGGCACCTGATGCCGGAGTTCCAGCGCGAAAATCTCGAAGCCAGTTACGTGGAAGGCGAAATCCATCACGGTGAAGCGGTGGAGGAAAAGATCTCGCTGTCGGAGCGCTTCGGTCTGTGGGTTTCGTTTCACCCGTTCAACCAGGAACAGTATCTGCGCGCTGTTCGTCACTGGCTGCAAAGGCTTGACGCGCCTGCGCGCGATACGGACACGCTACGTGACGAGTCACTGCGCTGGGCCCTGCAACGCGGTTCGCGGAGCGGCCGCGTAGCGTATCAGTTCGCGCGCGACTGGGCGGGGCAGTCATCCTTGCAAAAAGCAGAGTAGCTGCTTCATTTTCACGCACATTGGGAGCCGGGGGTAAACTCGGCTGGTGCTGGCAGAACGCCCATGTTGGCGTCTTCGCCTCAAATCACTTCATAGTTCGTATTACAGGTGTCAAGATTACCTCTCGGGAAAACGTAAAGAGCCAAAGGTAATGGGGTATAGTCGTCGGCGGCTGGCAGGCTATTAACTTGTCTGTCCCGTCAAACACAGGAGAAGCTCGATGAAAGACAGTATTTCCCGAGTAGCACTGGCTGCGACCTTCGCTTCGACCCTCATCACTTCCACTATCGATGCAACAGCGGCGAATGAAAATCTCAAACCAATTACGATCGTCAAGCAGGGAAGTTTTTTCGTAGGCGGAGAAACAGTCGCGGGCCCCGAGGATTTCGATCCCACCGAAAGCACCGGGGTTACCAACAACCAGACCTTCTGGATCAATCAACTGTACGCCCAGTTTCAGATCCCGCGCAACGACCGGGACCTGCCGCTGGTGCTGGTGCATGGCAGCGGGCAAACCGGCAAAACTTGGGAATCGACCCCGGACGGCCGCGATGGCTATCAAAGCATTTTCCTTCGCCGCGGCTACAGCGTCTTCATCGTGGACTTTCCGCGACGCGGCAAGGCGGGCATTCCCTCTTTCAACGGGCGTCTGGGTCAACTGGACGAGCGACAGGTCATTCCTGACGAAACGTTCCGGTACGGCAATGAGGCGGCTTTCGTAAGCTTTCGTTTAGGCTTTGAGTTCGCCGACTATTTTTCAAACACGCAGTTTCCGAAAGACGGGCTGACCCAGTATTTCAAGCAGATCGTCCCCGATGTCGAGGACGATCCGGAGGTGATTTCCGACGCCCTCGCGGCGCTGTTTGACCGGATCGGCCCGGCGATCCTGGTTACGCACTCGCAATCGGGACTGTTCGGCTGGCTCACCGCCATGAAAAGCGCGAACGTAAAAGCGGTCGTCTCTTACGAGCCGGTGACGTTTGCGTTTCCGCAAGGCGCGGTACCGCCCGCCACCCCGCTCTCCAGCGGAGACATAGTGCTGGAACCGTTCGGCGTGCCCGTCTTCGATTTCCTCAAGCTTACCCGCGTTCCTATTCAAATTGTCTACGGAGATGACATCCCGAGCGAACCCACGGAAAACCTGCCTTTCGACCGGCGGCGGGTATCTGTCATCGATGCGAAGAAATTTGTCGATGCCGTCAACAATGCCGGTGGCGACGCCGCTCTACTCAACCTCCCCGACGCTGGTTTGCAGGGCAACACGCACTTTCCGTTCGCGGACCTCAATAACCTTGAAGTGGCGGACATGCTGTCCAGATTCTTCCGTGAGAAGGGGCTCGATACTCGATATGACACGCGCGAGCTGACCGACGTGAATTTTTGGA
>JACCYU010000081.1 GCA_013696315.1 Gammaproteobacteria bacterium
TCGAATCCAGCCCCATCGAAGACGCGGCCGAGGCCGTCGCGCGCCGCGAGGAAGACTTCATCTATAACGGTTCGCCCAGCTTCGGCGTGGAGGGTCTGTTAACCGCCAGGGGTCGCAACGAAGTGACTATGGGCGACTGGTCCAAGGTCGAGCAGTCCATCAACGACGTGCTGAAAGCCGTAGAAACCCTGGACAAGGCGGGCTTTTACGGGCCGTACGCGCTGGCGCTGCCGCCCCGCGATTATAACAATCTGTTCAAGCGCTACGAAGGCACGGACATGCTGCAACACGACCACCTGCGGCGCCTGTGCAAACTGGGCATCTACAAAGCCCCGATCGAAACTGCGGTGCTGGTCGACGCCAGAGTGGGCAAGCTCGTAGTGGGCCAGGACGCCATGGCCGGTTATTCGTCGAATGACGGCATCCATTATCACTTGTTCATCAGCGAAAGCATCGTGCCCTTGCTGATAGAGCACAAGGCCATCTGCACTTTGAGCGCAACGCCGGCGGCGGCGTAGGTTTATCCGCCCGCGCGCCGCAGCGCGCTCAACTGTTCGATGAATAGCGGCTCATCTTCCAGACAGCGCAAATCCAGTTTGAGCGCGCCGTTCTGAATGCGGCCGATAATGGGGACAGGCAGGTATCGAAAGGCGCGCGCCATGTCTTCCAACCCATCCGCTTCGTGTTTGTCCGCCTGTGTCGACGCGATTGAAAGGCGCCAGCTCGGCAGACGGTCCACCGGCAGCGAGCCGCTGCCTACCTGACTGTCGCAGCTTTCGATGCTTACTTCCCAACTCGCGGGAAGCGCTTGGCGCGCAATCGGAAGCATTTTGAAAGCCAACGCCTTGATTTCGTCGGCTGACCGCGCAAGAAGCCTCAAACCCGGCAGCTCGTGGATCAGGTGTTCCGGCATCCCGTATAACTTCAACACCGCCTCCAGCGCAGCCATGGTCAGCTTATCGACCCGCAGGGCGCGCTTTAGCGGATTGCGGTTGAGGCGCCCGATTAACGCCTTGCGCCCAACGATCAATCCCGCCTGCGGCCCGCCCAGCAATTTATCGCCGGAAAACGTAACGATATCGGCGCCGGCGGTCAGGCTTTCGGCGGGCGTGGGTTCATGCGGCAAACCGTATTGCGCCAGGTCGATCAGACTCCCGCTGCCCAGATCGACCAGCAGTGGCAGTTCTTGCTCATGCGCCAATTCCGCCAGCACCTTTTCGGGCACCGACTTAGTGAACCCCCTGATCTCGTAATTGCTGGTATGTACACGCATCAGGAGCGCCGTGTCCGCGCCGATTGCGTTGCGGTAATCGCGTGCGTGCGTACGGTTGGTGGTGCCCACTTCGCGCAGACGGCTGCCGGAGCTGGCCATAATGTCCGGTATCCGGAACGCCCCGCCGATCTCCACCAGCTCGCCGCGCGAGACGACGGTCTCGCGGTCGACTGCCAGAGTGTTGAGCGCGAGCACCACGGCCGCCGCATTGTTGTTGACCACGGTCGCGGCTTCCGCGCCTGTCAGCTCTACCAGCAGTTCTTCGATGTGCGACTCGCGCCGTCCGCGTTCACCGGTCGCGAGATCGTATTCGACGTTGCATGCGCCCGCGGCCGCGACGAGCGCGCGCACCGCCGAATCCGGTAGCGGCGCGCGGCCCAGATTCGTGTGCAGCACCGTGCCGGTCAGATTGAAAATGGGTTTGAGCGCCGGTTGAAGCCGCGATTTCAGCCACGCCTCACAGCGTGCGAGCAGATATTCCTCGCCATCGTCGGCTTTCCAGTCGCCGACACGGATCGCCGCGCGCGCTTGGCTCAGCGCGGTGCGCACCGCGTCGACCACGGCGGTTCGGCCATGTGTATTTTGCAGCGCCCGCATCGATCCGGCGCGCAGCAGTTTCTCCACCGACGGCAGCGCCGAGAACCGGCGAGCCGTATCTTCATCCATGCGCGATTCCGGCCTCAGAATGGCGGAAGAGAGTGGGAGTCGAACCCACCAAGGACCGCCTGACGGCCCTCCCCGGATTTGAAGTCCGGACGCCCCACCGGGGATCGAATCTCTTCCATGCGCGCAATTATAGGCGCACCGCTCGCCGCGTGTCCGGTGCCCCGAAGATGGCCGAGGCACTGCCGCGGAGCCGCCGCCCGTCTTTGACCCGCAAGGTCAGGCCCACGCGGTCGAAATATTCCAGCAACTCGATGGTGACGTTGCGATCGACACCCGCGCCCTCGCGGAACAGCCGCATGGTAATGAGGTTGCCGCCTTGCGTATTGCAAAGTGCTTCGGTGCTGGCCGCCAGTGCCGCGATGGTGTGTGGCGGGTAATAAAGCTCATCGGAAATCTCGCAGATGTTTCCGGCTTTCGCCTGGCGCTTGAGCAATGCCTTAATGCGTGTCCGGTCTTCCTTGAACATCTCCGCCAGCTCGCGCGGTCGCGGCGGCCGTAATCCGCCCGCGTCGATCTTCACGTAAAGTCGCCGCCACAGGTTTTCCTCGATCGGCGACAGGCGATCGACATGTCCGGGCAAATGCAACAACGCGCCGTGGCGCAGAATCGCGCCTTCGGCGATCAATTCATCGACAGCGAGCTTCACCAAGGGGTCGGGCGCTTGATCACGGAGTCGTTGCCGTAGTTTGCCCTCGGTGACGCCGGGTTCACCCGGCAGACGCTGGTGATGTTCGGCAAGTGCCTCGATCGCGCCGTTGCGCAACGTCTGCCAGGCGCCGACCGTGACGCCGGTCGGCTTTCCCGCAACTTCGAACAGATGAAATTCGCATGCGCTGCGCAAGCCGTCAAGTTCTTCCGCGCGTAGATTCCAGGCAAAGCCGAATCCGCCCAGATCGAGACCTTGAGCGCCGCGCAGTTCCAGCAATCTCGCAATTGCCTCTGCTGGCGTTGGCTGCTCCAAAGCGGCAAGCCATCTTAGCCGTTGGGGCTTGCGGCGGCCGCGCGCGGGCGGCAGCGGATCGAGCACGAAGCCGCCGGCCATCGTGCGCAACGCGGACTGATCACGGACAACAAACCGATCGCCATGCAGCGCCGGGGTCGGTTTGTCCAGTACGATTTGCGCGAACCCGGACGCGCCGGGATCGATGTATTCCTTCTCCAGAATCGCGACGCGCCCGTTGATGTCGGCCGCGCCGATATGTACATGCACCGGCGCCCAGTGACGCAACGGGCGCGGTTCCGAGCGCAAGACATGCAGCCGGCAATCGAAGCGCGCGGAAGGCCGGTGCAGGACCGGCGCCAGAATCCAGTCGCCACGCTGGATGACCCGTGCATCAAGGTTCGCGCCGGCCAGATTCAGTGCGCAGCGATCGCCCGCGCGTCCGAGACTGGTTTGTTTGTTCTGGCAGCGAATGCCTCGCACCCGCGCGCTCCGGCCGACCGGCGAAACCATCAGACGATCATCCGGACGCACCGTGCCGGCATGCACGGTGCCGGTCACGACGGTGCCCGCGCCTTTTACGCTGAAACATCGATCGACGGCTAATCTGAAGTGACCGCCGCTGGCTCGGGGGGATTGCGTGCGGGCGACTTCGCCGAGCCGTCCGTAAAGCGTATCGACGCCGGCGCCGGTTCTCGTGGACACGCGCATGATATCGGCCCCCGCCAACGTCGTGCCCACCAGCATCGAGCGAATCGAATGTTCGGCCTCTTCGAGACGGGCGGGCTCGACCAAATCGGTCTTCGAGAGCGCTACCACACCTTCTTTCAACGCCAGCAGATCCACGATCGCGAGATGTTCGCGGGTCTGCGGCATCGGCCCGTCGGCGGCGGCGATTACCAGCAATACGTAATCGATGCCGAGCGCGCCCGAGAGCATGTTGTGCACGAATTTTTCGTGGCCCGGTACGTCCACGAAGCCCATTACGTTGCCGTCCGGCAGCTCGTGATACGCGTAGCCCAGATCGATCGTCATGCCGCGCCGCTGCTCCTCGGGAAATCGATCCGCGTCGATACCCGTCAACGCCTTGATGAGCGCGGTCTTGCCGTGATCGATGTGACCCGCGGTGCCGATGATCACGTTACCGGCCTCCTGAATCGATACCCTCTCCGGGGAAGGGATAATACGCGTCCGTAGGTCGCGAATCCTTTCGCGACAATGCGTCGCCAATGGACTGGCGACCTACGTCAGAGCAGGTTGTCAGAAAAAAATCTGGCCCCGCGCGGGGCCAGATCGTTGTCGCTACAGTAGCATCGTTCACATCTCTACTCGTCCACTTCGGTCTCCGCCAGCTCCAGCACCGTGGACTTGTAAGGCGTGAAGTCCACGCCGTCGCGCACCGCATAAAGCTTTTGCGGCGCGAACAGCAACAGCGCGTCGGCGTGATCGTAGATGTGCTTCTCGATCGCCTGCGTGATCTCTTCCTGCTCGTCCTCATCGACGGTACTCATCGCCTGATCGATCAAGCCCTGAAGTTGCTTGTCGCCCGGTGATTTGAGGAACCCGCCCGTGGCGCCGAAGAACTCACGATGCACCACCGCGGCGGGGAACTCCGGCGACCAGTCGAAGTGCTCGACCAGCCAGATGTACCACTCGCCAGTAGGTTCACCGACCTTGACGGATGCATCGAAACCGGCGTCGTTCAGATCCGCGGCCACGGCATCGGCCACGCCCTCGTGCGCTTCGTCGGTTACAATGGTGACGGTCTTGTCGGCGTCCTTCGCAAGCTGTCCGGCCTGCTCCGGGTCGTGCGTGTATGGCTCCAGGCTGTCGTTGTAACCGAAATGCCCTTCGAGGATGGTGGCCGCCATGAGATTGCCATAACCCATCATCGCGTCATCGATCACACCCTGCCGATCCACGGCGTAGTTGACGGCCTTGCGCAGCTTGATGTCGTTCCATTTCGAGTCGCCGCGGGTCTGATTGAACACTCCGAGCAGCACCGTCTTGGAATCGCTGGCGACGACACTTGCGGCGTCACTCTCTTCCACCTGCGCGGCCTCGGCCGGCGTCAGTTCGGTAACTATATCGATCTCGCCGTCCGCGCTGCCGACGTCTTTCACGGCCGCGGCCTTCGGAATCACGTTGTCGAACACCACGCGCACCGTCGGTTTGCGCGCCGAATCCCAGTATTCTTCATTGGGCTCCAGCACCACTTCGGGAGAACGCTTGTCGAGCAACGACGTACCTGCTACCAGTTCAAATGGCCCAGTCCCCCACGGTCCGGGTTCTTTGATGACTCACCAATTGCCTTCGGATGAGCCTTCGGCGGTGTTGAAGCCGCCCTGGTTCCAGAACTTCTGGCTGGCGACGTGCATGCCGCGCAGCTTGGTTATGGTGGCGCCGTCGACAGTTGTCGTGTTGAAAACAACGGTGTCATCATCCGGCGTCTCCATGCTGGCCTGCTTCGCGAAATTCAGCCAGGCGCCCGGAGGATGCGGACTTTCCCACTTCTGCACCTCGTCGAAGCTGCGCTTGAACACCGCGGGATCGAACGCGCTGCCATTCTGAAACACCGCGTTGTCGCGCAAGTCCAGCGTCAGTGTCTGGTTATCTTTCCATTCCCAGCTTTCGGCCAGCGCGGGTTGCGTGTGGCCGTTGTAGTCCACGCGCACCGCCTCTTCCATGGTGTTCCAGGTGATCCACAGCCAGTTGACCGGTGAGGGGTCGACCACCGCGGTTGGATAGTCTTTCGCCAGCGCCGGGCCCGCCAGGGCGGCGCCCAGTGCGAAACTTATGGCGGCGGCCAATGCCTTCGGGACATGCCCCGGCACATTGGCGGACAAGGGTTTGAAGATTTGCATGCACCTACCTCCTGCCGTTGTTACATATGAGAATCAGGATCTCAGCCGAGATGCGGCGTGAGAACCTTCGGCAAAGTCCCTTTCTTCGTGGCTCCCAAAATCGTCTCGACCACCTCGCCCTGCGGGGTAATCATGATCGTGAAGGGCAAGCCGACCACTTCGTTGCCCATCTTTTCGGATAATTTCAACGCCTCGTTACCGCCCACAAGAATCGGATAATCGACGCCATATTGCTCGATGTAATCCTTGACCTTGTCGGCATTATCCACAGCGAGACCCACGACCACCGTATTCTTGTCCTTGAACTGATTGTAGAGCTTGTTCAGCTCCGGCACCTCGTGCTGGCAGGACTTGCACCATGTGGCCCAGAAATTCAATACCAGATACTTGCCCTCCCACTTGGAGAGCGACTGCATCTGGTTCCAGTCTTCAAGTTTGTGAAAACTTGCATCGAACACCGCCGCGCCCTGCTGGCGCGATTCTGACGGCTGGCCTCTGGTGGTTTTCTCAACAGCCGCTGGCGCTTGTGGGCTGTTGTTGGTGGCCGTTTCTGGATCGCAGCCCTGTGCGAGCAACAGGATTGCCCCCGCCCAGACGAAGATTAGAGCGGGACGGGTAATGCTTGAGGATCGATGACGATTCATGCCGAATATTCGGGTCTCGATAAATACTATACCGTAACTACTATATACCGTACTTTTCGTGGAATTGGATGTGACCCATGAAAATCACTGCACGTCGCGTCGCGCAAAAAACTAACGATAAATTGAGGCGCGGCCGAGCTGGCGTGGTTTCGAGCACCTTGAAGTATACCGGCGATGGCTAAACGCCGGCGTCCTCGAGCGCGCGCACCGATCGTCGAGGAATACGCGCGACTCGCGGCCGGGTACGAGCGCAAATGGTCCGGCTACATTGAGGCGACGACCGAACAGACACTGGCGCGCATGCAGTTGCGCCCGCGCGACCGGTTGCTCGACGTCGGCTGCGGCACGGGCGCGCTGCTCGCGCGTCTCGCGCGGACTCATCCACCCGACCAATTGGTCGGCGTCGATCCCGTGCCGGAGATGCTCAGCGTTGCCCGGCGCCGGCTCGCAGGGTCGGTCGAGCTGCGCGAAGGCTGGGCAGAGCGGCTACCCTTCGAAGCGCAACAATTCGATGTCGTCGTCTCGTGCAACGTATTTCACTACATCCGGCAGCCCGTCGAGGCGTTGCGCGAGATGGATCGCGTGCTCCGCCCGGGCGGCTTACTCATCATCACCGACTGGTGCGACGATTATCTGGCCTGCCGCCTGTGCGACCTGTACCTGCGCTGGTTCAGCCGCGCGCATTTCAAGACCTACGGAGAGCGGGAATGCGCGCGACTTTTGCAGGAAACCGGGCCTGCCCACGTGGACATCGAGCGCTACAAGATCAACTGGCTGTGGGGTTTGATGACGGCGAGGGCGACGAAGTCGGCCGCTCAACCACCGTCGGCAATCGAGCGATGAGTTGAGGATCGGGGATAAGATGCCCCAATATAAACTGCGCATCGAATTTTGGGCCACGGCCGACAGTTGGCGCTGGGACGAACCGTGGTATCGAATGCGCCACTGGTGATATAAGTCAGCGACCGCCTACCAAGTTCAAAGCAAATACCTGTAAGACCGAAATGATTTACCTGGACAGCAACGCAACTACTTCGGTGCTCCCGGAAGTGCTGGAGTCCATGATGCCTTACTTTACGGCCGAGTGGGGCAATCCATCCAGTAGTTACCGATTTGGGTCGAAGCTAAAGACCGTGATCGAGACCGCGCGAGCGCACGTAGCCGAACTGATCGGCGCTCATTCGCAGGAGATCGTTTTCACGTCTTGTGCTACAGAGAGTAATAATTCCGCTAGCTTAGCTGCGCTGAAAGCCAATCCGGGCAAGCGGCAGATCGTCACATCGGCCGTAGAGCATTCCTCCGTGCTGAACTACTGTATGGCGCGCGAGCGCGACGGGTATCGGATAACTTATCTGCCGGTGGATCACGACGGAGTCTTGCAGTTGGCGGATTTGGTCAACGCGATCTCGGATGAAACGGCAGTGGTCTCGCTCATGTGGGCGAACAACGAAACCGGAGTGCTGTTCCCGGCGAACGAGATAGCTGATATCTGCCGCTCGCGAGGGGTCTTATACCACTGCGACGCGGCGCAGGCCGCTGGTAAAACCGATATTAATGTGCGCGAGGTGCAGACCGATTATTTGTCGCTCACAGGTCATAAATTCCATGCGCCGAAGGGAATAGGCGCGTTATACGTTCGCCGTAAGACACCGTTCTTGCCGTTTGTCCACGGCGGACATCAAGAGCGTAGTCGGCGTGGCGGTACGGAAAACGTCGCCTTGATC
Source organism: Gammaproteobacteria bacterium (assembly GCA_013696315.1). Classification (NCBI taxonomy): domain Bacteria; kingdom Pseudomonadati; phylum Pseudomonadota; class Gammaproteobacteria; species Gammaproteobacteria bacterium. The sequence continues at coordinate 8,112 of JACCYU010000081.1, forward strand.
GTCGGCATGGGCAGAGCCGCCGAACTCGCGCGTAAGAGCTTGCCGAGTTATGAGAAGAAAGTGCGTCCACTCCGCGATACGTTAGAGGAATGCATTCTGAATTCGGTACCGGATACTGAGATGAACGGCCACAAAACGCAGCGATTAACTAATACCATTAACATCACCTTCCATGGAGTCGAATCCGAATCGCTGCTGCTATTGCTCGATCAAGCAGGCATATGCGCATCGTCGGGCTCGGCATGTCTGGCCGATTCCGACGAGCCATCGCATGTTATCAAGGCGATGAAACCGGATACAGCGGCCTCGCGACAGATGGTTCGTTTCTCGCTGGATAACCTGAATCAAACGGACGAGATTCGTTTAGCAGCGGCTGCGGTGAAACAGGTGGTTCAAGATCTTCGCGGCTGAGGCCGTATGACGAGGCTGCCGTCGGACGCGACTATTGCCGCGGATAAGATTACAAATTATCTTCTCCGATGGCGATCGGCGGATGACAAATCGGCTTTTCTAGCCCAAGCTGGTTACACACCAAAAAACGCGCACAGACTTATGTCTGACATTCGTTAGCAACTGATGCCGCTCGAAGCTGGGCTGCTGAACAAACTGAATACGGCCCTAAGTACCGGATTCGCGGCACTCTGACCGGGGCAAATGGGCATGTTCTTCATGTCGTGACCATTTGGATAACGGAGGAAACAACAGGCAAAACTAAGTTCATCGCGCTTTACCCCGACAAGATATGAAATACCAGCTATTTACCCGAGTTGCGCTGAAAACGGACTTGCCAGAGCACGGTCTTCGCAGCGGCGACGTGGCGACAGTGGTCGAACATCATCCGGGCACACCGGGGCAAGAGTTTGGCTACAGCCTAGAGGTGTTCAATGCCGCAGGTGAGACGATGGCGGTGGTCACAGTGCGTGAGTCTCAGATTGAACCGTTGACCTCTAAGTAGCTTTTGCACGTGCGGCCGCTATCGCAAACGGCGGGATAATTGAACATCGGCTGGAGATTGCCGACATCGTGCACCTTAGGTACCTTCTTACGAAGGCATATACGTTACGCTAGCGGCGCTGTTGCGGGTTTGCACAGCGGGTTTCTACCCGAACACTATCTCTCCGAAAGAGGGATAGTAGCGATAGATGGTTGCATAGTCTCGAATATCCTCATCAGGAATGCCGGCAACCTTTGGATACCTGCTCGGTTTTCGGGGAAGCATCGAGTTGAGGTGTCTAAGTTCTTTAGGCGTAAATTTGGGTGCCTTTATTGCATAGGATGAATCGCTTTCTCGAAAGAACGGCAATTCGTCAAAAGCGCACTTATCAAAGAATGGTTCTTCCTGTTTCGTCACGAGGAGACCGCCTAGTGTTAACATCGCAGCGTCATCAGCATACGTGAACAGGGCTATCTGACGGAACAAGAGTTTCTCTTCTGTCGGCAAGGGAGCATTTCGGTCTGCTAAACAGCTTGAGATCTCATCGATAATAACGCGCCGACACGTCCGTGCAAACATGTTACTCCGCAAGTCCGAGCCCTCAATATCGCGCGGTACTTTTTCATAGCCCACCGCCCTGCGAAAAGCATCCAGTCTAAATTCAGCTCCCTCTCGTGGGGAAACTCCGGACTTCCTTTCAGGCTCTACGTTCATACTGACAAGCAAAACGGAACCTGATCTAGCACGGGTACAGAAAGTGGCAACATCAGCTAGCACAGTTTTATCGAGCTTACTGTCGTAATCCATCCAAACTATACAGCGCTTCTCCCATGACAGTGTTGGCAGCACATCATTTGAGTGTCCAGGCTTGAGATTGATGCACCGATATGGTTGGTTAAATTCGAAGCGTTTCCAGTTAAACGTATCCTTTTCGATGCTAAACATGTCATCTATTCCCAGCAATTGATGGAAGAGCTGGAAGTCTGTGAAATAGATTGAACCGACCTATATACCGGTAGTTCTCAACTCGCTGGAATGGCTCCAGCCGTCTCAAAATGTCGGATAAAATCTTTCGCTCAACAGACTTTGCTGGCCGAAGAGGATAATTGACCGACCGATAGCTACTAACCACTATCTTTACCTTCATACGCCAAATAGTAATCGAACGTCTTCTCGCCAACCTCTTTAAACGTCCAGACTCCTAACAGGTCTTTTGCTTCTTGCACTTGATCTGCTGGTTTAGCGTAGTGAATCTTCTGCATCGGAGGCCCAGGAGGAGGCGGTGGTGTCCGCGGCGCGCGGAATACTGGCATTGTTACAACCTCTGAAATTCGCCGGCCGGCGGCGGAGGCAACCGCAGTAGCGAGTGGTGTCACAGCGGTTTCACCCTCCTCGCTGCGCCTTCGCTCATCCTCCACCTTGCGGAGAAAATCCAACACCGGTCGCGTCATTACAATCATTTCCTGCCGAGCCGCTCGGTAGACCGCCGAATCGGCATCAACTCCTGTTTTCGTTGTGGTCCATGGAAGCAAGGAGGAGTCATCAGAATCGAAGTACGCGAGGCCCCTAAACCGCGCGAAGTCCGGGTGGTACTTTGGAACGCGATCCCCTTCTCCCCAAACCGTTACTGTAAATTTGACTGATCAGCGCGAACGACTAAACGGCCGTTACAGAAGACGTACCAACCGCCTTCCTCCTTGCTGCGATCCGAAAGCCCGGCGTAAAGCTTGGCGTATACGGGCTGACGCCCAAAGTTATCATAAGAACGCTCAGCGTAAGCGGGGCTGATTTCATCAGACTGCAGCAGCTTAAGTGGATCATTGAGGAGAGGAATGCCATTGAGCGTCATGCTTAAGCCTCGTTCGAGACTGATTGAGTGAGCCACCGCAATCTCCTGCGAGAGCCTATTGAGGAAGAAGTCCTGCCCGAAGCTCTCCGCAACGCTATCGTGAAGTCGATCAATTTCGATTATCGTTCCTTGCTCCTCTTCAGGCACTGAGATCTCGTCCTCTAATGTCTTAAACTCAAAGTGCCAGTCTTCCGCGCCTTCTGCAGTTTGCCGAGTTTTCCATTCGTCTACATCAATTTCGATAGTGAATTTAGAGATAGATGTCGCTGATTTGACTCGAAAGCATTTTCCAAGCTTAAAAAAGGTGCGCTTCATGCCGACGCCAAATTGCCCTATGGAGTGGAGCGTGGACGGAGTGGCGTTGGTTCTCCCGAAGCGAAAGGCGTAATCCCGCGCCACATCAATGGGAATTCCACCGCAATTATCGGCGATCCGGAATTTCTCGGGCTTAACCTCCAATCGTATCCATAGTCCTTCGCAGTTGCCCGTATTTCTAATTCGCTGCGCCCCATCCACGGAGTTATCAACTAAGTCGATGATGGCGCGATTCAATGGGATGTCGCGCACCAACATGTGAATGAAGAACTCCTTTGTTGGAGACGCGTTAATACGCATGTTATCGGGCTGCTGTGCTGGCATGATTCGATCGCTTTACTTGCCCTCGTCTCTCCAAAACTGCCGCGTCATACCAGTTTGTAATTTGCCTTTCTGGCGTAGGGCGGCCTCACCTTTTTGTAAATCCCGGTGGATGACGCCGCCGAGAATCATTCGTTGCTGAGTGTCCGTCAGCGTGCGCGGGGAGAAATGAACGCCGCACTCGGCTAGTTCGGCGAAATTAGTTTCGTTTTTGCCGGTGGTTAGGAATTTGTCTGCGTCCTGCGATGCCATCCAGATTGGAAAACCCCATGATCGACCCTGCCGGGCCAATGAACCAAGCAGGCCCGCCTTGTTTTCCTTCGGTAACAATAGGTGCGCTTCGTCCACGAACAGCACGACTTTGATGGGCTGAATGCCGTCTCTTACCGCGAGATTCTGATTCAACTTGTTCATTAGGAAATTCAGGATTAGCGCGACGGCCAGCGCTTTGGTATCGCTGTCATTTCCAAATTCTTTGAAATCAACAACCGTAGAAGTGTTCAACCATTCTTCGGGTTTAACCGCGTTCCGAACGCGAGCAAACAGGTCAAATTGTACAATTTTTTGTACGATCGCGAGATCTACGCCAGTCGCGCCACTCTGCTCCAACCCAAACGCCAGTGAGGGGAAATCTGGTGCGGGAAGCTGTTGGTAGACGTTGCAAATATTTCTTTCCTGTATAGCACCAAGTTGCGGAGCAAAGCATCGGATCAAGTGAGCGATCTCGTAAGCAACCTTGGCGTTCTGAGTTGGGTTCGGGTGCCGGTAGAGCGGATTGATAGGAAGGCTGCGCTGGATAAGGCGAACGTAGTGCGCGCCAGTTTGATCGAGAAACTGAGTACGATTCTTCCTCTGCTGCGGGTTGTTCGGGTCGTCCTCCCGCTCACCTTTCAGGTCAAAGAAGACGAAGCGCACGCCCTGTCCAGCAAGTTGCGCCTGGAGGTCGAGCGCAAGTTGACTCTTGCCGGAACCTGGTTCGCCTGAAATTACCAGCAGTCCGTTCTTGGTACCGGGGCCGTTCATGCTCCACGCAGGTTCATCCGCCAGAAGTTTCAGCGTCACCTCTGTCTCAACCACGGGCATCACAGGAACTACGGGCGTGAAGCCGCCCCGCAGCCCAAGATCATCGCCCATCAGTTTCAGCAGGGCCGAGACGAACTTTGGCTGGTCGTTACCGGATTCCTCCCACAGTTGGTTTAACCGCTGGCATCCGAATTCGAAGTAACGTCGGAACTCCTGCCTGTAACCGCCCTCATCAAGTGTACGCCCAGCACGGTGATTCAAGGCGGCGCGGATTAGATCGCGCAGCTCGTCGCCGATAACCTGCTCATCGTTGAGGGTTACACCCTTGGCGTCCTTGGGTCTGAATTCCGATGGCACGCCTTCGCCCAATGCAAGGAAAATGGCGGCACGTCCTAATATCGCTTGATTGCGTGCACCGACACGCGCGTGAACATTCTCGATAAACTCGTGGGCTTCGCTGCTAGTATCGAATTTCATATGGGCTTGTCAATCACAGGGCATGCCCGAAATAGTCGCTGGTGACTCGCACTTCATAGTCGGAGCTATCTGGATTTCCATGCGGGTGAAGAGTGTACACTCGGGCCAGCCGATCGCTGACCCGCCGAAACAATTCGCCGTCAGGATCAACCTCTGAGTTGGTCGTAAGAATGACCGACTGGTGACCGGTCAGATAGAGCTGATCGAGCACGTTGGCACGCACTTCCTTATCGAGTCGGGCGAGGGGCGTGTCCACGACCAGAGGTGGCACAAGCTTAGCCAGCCGTCGGAGTGCCTCGTAGAATGCCACCATACGCACCTGCCGCTGCCCCGCGGAAGTGTTCGTTTCCTCCCACGTCACGCGTTTCCCATCTTTACGAAGCAGCCAGCATTGCCACTGGTTATCAAATTCCATACCCTCAAACTCGCGTTGGCGTTCGGTAATGTCTGCCCACAGCTTGCCTACGTGCTCGGAAATGCGTTGGCGCAATTGAATAGCCGCCCGGCTGCGGATTTCACCAGCCGCTTCGCGGTAACGCGCTGCTAGCGCCGCCAGGCTCTCTCCCCGTTGCGCCTTATCCACGATTTCGCGCTGATTCTTCTCTTGCCTCCTAAGTTCGCTAGACTCCAGTCTCTAGACGCGTAATCTCGCTTCCGACTTCAGCAAGACGCCTATTGATTTGATCGCGTGTCGCGATGAGTTCGCCCCTTTTTTGGTGCAACTCCGTACCCCGCTTGAACGCGGCCGTGTTTCGCTGCATCTGCTTGAGCTTTTGGTCTAGTTCGCGCAACTCAATGTCCATCCGCTCAATGCTCACGCAAATCTCGGCCAAATCACGCAAGGAACCACTGGCCGTTGCGAGACGCTGCCTGACTTGGGCACTGATGTCATTGCGGTCAACTACGAAGACACGCTCCGGAATTCCCTGTGGCGGGGGGTGAAAGAGGCGGTGTAAAGCATCTTCGAGCCGCTTGATAAAAAACGCCTCAACGTCTGGCTGGAGTGCGTACTCCGCTGGCACACCGCCAAATACGTCATCCTTGACTTGGGGGATTTTCGGCTCAACAGTGGATCTCGCACTCTCCCACTCGCGCCGTCGCTCCTCTGAAACCAAATAGTCATGAAGCTGCCGCCGATACGCCCCAAGTAAGAAAACCGGAAGTGCCGATTCCCAAGCATCGGTCAGCTTCAAGTCCAAAGCCGCTTTTGCCTTGGTTAGCTCGTCTCGGCGGTTCTGCGCTCTTTGGAGCTCTTCGGGGTCAACCGCCCCAAGCGTTTTTAGGTCATCCTCAACTTCCAACAGCTCAGCCTCGAGTTCGTGGAAGTCGCGTTTGCGCGTTTCACATTCCTTGCGGCGTGCCTTGAGGTGTCCATCAACGCGGATTACTTCGGCTGTTAGATCGACCAGCCTAATTTCAGGGTCTTGTCCGCCGGTTAGCTTGAAAACACGGGGAATCTTTTGCTGAATTAACCGTCGGAGGTCTTCTTCCAATTCCCCATACGTCCATAGTCCGAGGATTCGGGTTACGCCCTCAACAATGTCCTGATGTCCCAGATTGATGCTCTGGCTACGCCGATCCGATTTAGTTAGCAGAGCAAGAATTATTTAGCGAATTTAGATTTCGCGATCTAAGCTGATCTAATCACGTTGCAGGCAGTCCGGCATAGAGCTCGTCCAGCGAAACCTCAAAGGCGACCGAGGCGAGTTCCACGGTCTCGCCCGCCCCCAGGCTGATCTGATTCCAGCCATTTTCGCTGCGCCGGTAGACTTCAACGGCTGGCCGGTCTTGGGCGATCAGCACGTACTCGCTTAAGCTCGGTAGCGCGCGATACGCCGTCCATTTTTCAAGCCGGTCGCGCGCTTCAGTAGATTCCGATAACACTTCCACGATCAGAGTCGGTTCGGTCAGATAAACCGCGTTGGGCGCTACGGGCTGGCAGGTCACGACCACGTCCGGGTAATAAAATGCATCAGCGGACCGAACTTTCATGTCGGAGATGAAGGTCTTGCACGGCGAGCCCGACAGATGAGCGTGAAGACGGGCCGCCAAGCCGAGGGCCAGGAGGTTATGGCGAGCGGTACTGCCCACCATTGCGTACACCGCGCCCGCGACGTATTCATGCCGTACCTCTGCCGCTTGTTCACCGACGAGATAATCCTCGACACCCAACCACTCGATATTGCGTACCGACGCCATTGGGTTAACTTAGCATACGCTGTCGATCGCGGCATCTGTGCGTCGAGTTTGCAGGCTCTAAAAGCTCACGAGATGAGGATCACGCCGCCGCTGATCATCAACGCGATCACCCACAAGAGATCGAGGTTGAACCACGCGCGCCGCAGGATGGCTACGCCGAGCTTTTCGTATACGACGAGCGCGACCAGCGTCGCTACCAGCAGATAGCCCAGGGTGTGCACGACCACGGCCATCAGCCACGGCAACGGGCCGGTGAACGCCCCGATCTGCTCGCCGGAGAGGTGCTGCATATGCGCGGCATGCGTCCCGTGTCCCGCGTAACCCATATATGACCAGCCGAGCAGGATCGGTGCGAGCATCAGACCGGCGCCATGCGCGGAGGCCATCAGGAAAGACCATAAGGTCAGATCGCGAAAGTTGACTCTCATGCCGACCCAGCGTGGATGGCGCGTGCGTATAAGCCGGTAAATTCCCAAGCCGAACAGCATCACCGCCGCGCCGTAACGCAGGGCGGTTTCCGGCAAGTTCGCTTGCGCCAGCCACAACAGGCCGACCACCACACCTATCGAGAGCGCATGGCCCAGCGCGATCGGTGGAATGGCCATCAGAACCGCGCGCCGCTTTCGTTCCTGCAAGCCCAGCGCGACCGCGAACAGCCAGCCCATGCCGGGATTGACGCCGTGGAAGGCGCCCAGACCGAACAGAGTCAGCCAGGGCCAGAGCTCACGCACTCATGGA
>JACCYU010000082.1 GCA_013696315.1 Gammaproteobacteria bacterium
GCTTCGAACTGCGGCAGGGTCGCGTTCCAGAAGAAGCTGAACGCGGCCAGCACCAGCATCATCCAGCCGAAGCCTGTCACTACCAGGGTCGCCGAGAAGATGACGGCCGCCAGCAGGCTCGCGACACGGATTACCCTCAACCGCCGGCCGGTGTGATCGGCAATCCAGCCCCACACCATGGGCGCCACGATCCGGGTGCCCATGGTCGCCGCCATCAGCTCGCCGATCTGGGCCGGCGAAAACGCGAGATCCTCCAGGTAAAGACCCCAGAACGGCAGGAAGGCGCCGACGCTGGCGAAATAAAAAAAGTAGAATCCGGACAGGCGAACGGGCGGCGCGGCGGCGGCGTTACCCGCGCGCATTGCTAGTTTGAGGCGGGAATATCGGGAAATCCAGAGGTCACATCCATGTTTTGCGCGCGATGGCGCAGCATGTGATCCATCAGCACCAGCACCAGCATCGCCTCCGCGATGGGCGTGGCGCGGATGCCGACACAGGGATCGTGACGGCCGGTGGTGATGATTTCAGCAGACCGACCGTGAATGTCCACGCTGCGCCCCGGCAGACGCAGGCTGGATGTAGGCTTGAGCGCGATGCTCACAAGGATGTCCTGTCCGGACGAGATACCGCCCAGAATACCGCCGGCGTTATTGCTCAGAAAACCGCCCGGCGTGATCTCGTCGCGGTGTTCCGTGCCCTTCTGCGTGATGGCTTTGAAGCCGGCGCCGATCTCCACGCCCTTGACCGCGTTGATGCCCATCATGGCGTGCGCGATCTCCGCATCGAGTTTGTCGAAGGTTGGCTCGCCCAGGCCCGGCGGCACGCCTTGCGCGACCACGTTGATGCGCGCGCCTATGGAGTCGCCCTCCTTGCGCAGCGCGTCCATGTATATCTCCAGTTGCGCGACCTTGTCCGCGTCAGGACAGAAAAACGGGTTGTTCTCGACTTCATCCCAGTCGAAATTCTCGATGACTATCGGTCCCAGTTGCGCCAGGTAACCGCGCACGACAATTGCGCAACGCTCCTTCAGATACTTGCGCGCGATCGCCGCGGCCGCCACGCGCACGGCCGTCTCGCGCGCGGAGGCCCGCCCGCCACCGCGATAATCGCGCAAACCGTACTTTTTCAGGTAGGTGTAATCGGCATGCCCCGGCCGCAGGCTGTCCCGGATCTTCGAGTAATCTTTAGAGCGCTGATCGACGTTGGTAATCACAAGCGCGATGGGCGTGCCTGTGGTTTCTCCCTCGAACACGCCCGAGAGAATTTGCACCTGGTCCGGCTCGCGACGCTGCGTGGTATGGCGTGATTTGCCTGGCCTTCGCCTTTCCAGATCCGTCTGTATATCTTCTTTGTTGAGCGCCATGCCCGGCGGACAACCGTCCACCACACAGCCAATCGCGGGGCCGTGACTTTCGCCAAAGGACGTAACGCAGAACAGCTTTCCCGAGGTGTTGCCAGACATAGCGGCGCATTGTATTGGAAATTGGCGGGGAGCGAGAGAGCGTTCGAACCTTCTGGCCCGGCGGTCGCTCTCATTGTTTAGTTACGTCTCTGCACGGTGACAGGGTCATCTGGCGCTGTCGCCATTTGTGTAATGCATTATCGCTTCGAGAGTGTGGCCGAAATGACTACCGAAATATGGATTGTAATCGCGCTGGTTGTGCTGTTCGTGCTGGCGCTGCTGCGTTTCATCGTACTGCAGGAGCGCAAGGCGAAGAAATACGGCGAGAAGATGGATCGCAGCAAGCTGCGCGAATGGAAAGACGATGACTGGTAAGCCTGCGCAATGCCGCAGCGCGTTTCAGTCAATACTCAGGCGCGCGGACACTGTTCGGCGGTTAGCAGGAACACGCCGTCGCCGCCCCGCTCGAACTCCAGCCACAGAAACGGGATTTTCGGCATAGCTTCCGCTAATCGCTCGGCGTCCTCGCCCACTTCCACCACCAGTATCCCAAGAGGTGCCAGAAATGCGGCGGCATGTTTTAGTATCCGCCTGACTACGTCCAGCCCATCGTCGCCACCCGCAAGACCCAGCGCCGGTTCGTGGGCGTATTCCGGGGGCAGCGTGGCCATGTCGTGCGCATCCACGTAAGGCGGATTGCTGACGATGAGATCGTAGCGCTTCTCCGGCAGATTCTCGAATACGTCGGACTGTGTAACCCGCACGCGATCTTCAAGCCCGTGACGGCGAATATTCGCGCGCGCCACGGTAAGTGCACCAGGCGAAATGTCGGTCAGGTCTACGCGAGCGTGCGCAAACGCGTGCGCGCAGGCGATGCCAATGCAGCCCGAACCGGCCCCGATGTCCAGTACGTGGTTGACTTTTTCGGCGACCTGCCACGGTGCAAAGCGCGCTTCCACCAGTTCCGCGATCGGCGAGCGCGGCACCAGCACGCGCTCGTCAATGGTGAATTCCCAGCCTGCGAACCACGCTGACCCAGTCAGATAGGCAGCCGGTTTGCGCTCCACCATCCGTCGCTCGAGCAGAGCGCTTGCGGCATTTTTCTCATTATTTGAGAGACCGCGGTCGATAACTTCATCATTCGCATCCGGCGCCAGACCCAGCGCGTGCAGGACCAGCCAGGCCGCCTCGTCCAGCGCCGTATCGGTGCCATGACCGAACACCAGTCCGGCCCTTTCGAACTGGCGAGCGCCCCACAGGATATAGTCGCGCGCGGTTTTCAACCGCGCTGGAACGGCTTTCGTCATGGTACTGTCTTCAAAGAACATGGCGGATCAATGGGCGGATATGAAATAATCGCGCGATGAAGCAGACACGCACAAGCTCGGGCATGTCTATCCCTAAAAAGTCTATCGTATTCGCTGGCGTCGCGCTGCTGGCGCTCGTCATCGGTCTGGGCGCCGGCTGGGTGAAAGAGCGTATGGGCGCGCCCCGGCCGCCACACCTCGAAGCCGCAACCGCGTTGCTGGATCAGGCCAGGCCTTTGCCTGCGTTTTCACTCATCGACGAACAGGGAGAACCGTTCGACAATGCGCGGCTGAAGGGCCACTGGAGCTTCGTGTTCTTCGGCTACACGCATTGCCCGGACATCTGTCCGTCCACCCTATCGACGCTGGATACAGCGCTCCGGACAGCCGCCACGCACGGCGACGCGGATCGCGCCCAGGTGGTGTTCGTGTCGGTGGATCCACGGCGCGACAATCCCGCGACACTCAAGGATTACGTAAAATTTTTCAATCCGGAATTCACCGGCGTCACCGGCAATGAACAAGCGCTGGGCAAACTCACCCGCTCGCTAGGTGTAATTCACATGACTCTTCCCAGGCCTGGCGACGGAAACAATTACCTGGTCGATCACAGCGCGTCGGTGTTGCTGATCGGGCCGCAAGGCAGGCTGGTGGCGCTGTTTGGCGCGCCACACCGGGCAAAGGTATTGGCCAGCGATTTTCACAAGCTGCGCGGCTATTACGACCGCAGTTGAGACCGCGCATGCAGGACGCGACCTGGTGGGAACGAATCAAGGGCTGGCTGTTTCACGCCTTTCCGCATCATCTGGTTTCGCGCATCACGTTTCGATTGGCGCGGCTTGACACGCCGCTTAAAGATACCGTGACCCGGCTGTTCATCCGCGCTTTCAACGTGGATATGAGCGAGGCCGCCGAGCCGGATCCGCGCCGTTACGCGAGCTTCAACGCTTTTTTCACGCGCGCACTTAAATCCGGCGCGCGGCCCGTGGCGAGCGGAGTGGACGCGATTGCCAGCCCCGCGGATGGCGCGATCTCGCAGCTCGGCGAGATCGAGGCTGGGCGGATATTTCAGGCCAAGGGGCAAAGTTTTTCCGTGCTGGAATTGCTGGGCGGCTCGGCGGCGCGCGCCGCGCCGTTTACGCACGGAAAATTCTGCACGATTTATTTGTCACCGCGCGATTACCACCGCGTGCACATGCCCCTGGACGGCCGTCTCAAAGAAATGGTGCATGTGCCCGGACGCCTGTTCAGCGTGTCTCAATACGCGACCCGCGTGATCCCGAGGTTATTTGCGCGCAACGAGCGCATGGCGGCGATTTTCGACACCGCTTGTGGGCCGATGGCGGTGGTGATGGTCGGCGCGGTCAACGTGTCGGCCATCGAGACAGTGTGGGCCGGATTGGTGACGCCGCCCGCCGGCAAGGGCGTTCGCAGCATCGATTACACGCGAGATTCAGCCGCGGCTGTGCGCCTTGAGCGCGGGGAGGAAATGGGCCGCTTCAATATGGGCTCCACCGCAATCGTGCTCTTCGGCGACGCAAGTGTGGCATGGGATGCCCGTTTGCGCGTAGACATACCGGTGAAGATGGGCGAGGAGATCGGACGCGCCGCGCTCGGCTCCCTCCAGGCGGATCACGCGGTATCCCAGGAAAACGCCATCGCCTGAACAATGTGATCGTGGCCCGCCGCCAGCATGACCAGGCGATCCAGCCCCACGGCGACCCCGGCGCAAGCGGGCAAACCATGCGCGAGCGCGGCCAGCAAATTCTCATCCAGCGGTACTATCGGCGCAACTGACTCGCGGCGCGACGCAAGCTCGCGCTCGAAACGCGCCCGCTGCTCGCAAGGATCGGTCAGCTCGTGAAAGCCGTTGGCCAGTTCGACCCCGTATGCCAGCAACTCGAAGCGTGACGCCACCGACGGCGCGCCGGGCCGGACTGTAGCCAGCGCGGCCTGATCCTCAGGGAAATCGTAGATAAACGTAAAGCCGTCACGCGAGCATTCCGGCACGATGACGTGCGACATGAGCAGCTCCAGCCAGCCCCGGCGATCCAGCTCGGTATGCATCTCGATGCCGCGTGCGGCCAGACTTGCCCTGCACGCCGCGATCGACACGGTCGCGCTGTCCAGTCCTGAATGCTCGGCGAAAGCGTCGCGGTAGGTGACACGCCGGGCCGGTGTCATCGGGCAAAGATTGTCCAGCGCACGCCCGAGCAGCGCCTCGACTTCGTCCATGAGCGCGTGATGATCGAAACCCAGCCGGTACCACTCGATCAACGAGAACTCGGGATTGTGATAGCGCCCTGCCTCGCCTTCCCGAAAGACTTTTGCGATCTCATAAATATCGCCGTAACCTGCCGCCAGCAAACGCTTCATGGCGAATTCGGGCGAAGTGCGCAAGTATCGATCGCGATCCGGCGCGGGTACCAGGAAGCTGGCGAGCTGCGGATCGGTAACGGCGGTCTGGCAGAGCGCGGGGGTCTCCACTTCCAGCACGTCGCGAGCGGCGAAAAACGCCCTTATGCGCGCGAGCAACCGTGCCCGTAACCGTAAAGTTTCCGGCGACGCCGTGGGGCGCCAGTTATGCGGCATTCGGGAGACGACGCCGCAGGAGTCCGTCACGCCTTTACGCGCGACACGTAATCGCCGGTGCGGGTGTCGATCTTCAGCACCTCGCCCTCCTCGATAAACAACGGCACCTTGACCACGGCGCCGGTCTCCAGGGTGGCGGGCTTGGTGCCGCCGGAAGCCGTGTCGCCGCGTACGCCGGGATCGGTCATTACAATGCGCAGCTCGACGAAATTCTGCGGGGATATGGCAAGCGGCGCGCCGTTGTACAAGGTGACCTGGCAACTATCCTGTTCCTTGAGCCATAGCCTCGCGTCGCCCACCACCGCTTTCGACGCCGCGTGCTGCTCGAAGGTGTCAGGCATCATGAAATGCCAGAATTGGCCGTCGGTATACAGGTACTGCATTTCGGTATCGACCACGTCTGCCGCTTCAACCGAGTCACCGGACTTGAAGGTGCGATCCAGCACGCGACTGGTCTTCAGGTTACGCAGCCGGACCCGGCTGAACGCCTGACCCTTGCCAGGCTTTACAAATTCATTCTCGACGATGGTGTGCGGATCCCCATCCAGCATAATCTTGAGGCCGCTTTTGAATTCGCTGGTACTATAATTCGCCATTCGTATCCTTGGATTTTATGTCAGCATTCATGCGCGTGCGCCAAGCGCCGCGGCAAAGCGCGATATGATAACGCTAAGCGACAGGGTAAAGCACACACCCGCCTGGCAGACGGAACTTGCTACAGTTATCACCGATCCGGCCGAGTTGTTGCGACGGCTGCGACTGGACCAGGCCCTGCTGCCGGCGGCCCGACACGCCGCGCGCCTGTTTCCACTGCGCGCGCCGTTGAGCTACGTCGCGCGCATGAAGCCGGGCGATCCAGACGACCCGCTGCTGCGGCAGGTTCTCCCGCTGCACATCGAATGCGAAGACGCGCCGGGCTTCATCGCCGATCCGGTGGGCGACCTGGACGCCATGCCCGTTCCCGGTCTCCTGCACAAATATCACGGTCGCGTATTGCTGATCGCGACCGCCGCCTGCGCGGTGCATTGCCGGTTCTGTTTCCGACGGCATTTCCCGTATGGCAACGCCCGCCCTTCCGGCGATTCGTGGCGCCTCGCGCTGGACTATATCGCGGCCGATCATAGCATCGGCGAGGTGATATTGAGTGGCGGCGATCCGTTGTCGCTCAACGATCGCCGCCTGAGCGAACTGGTCTCGCGCATCGAGGCGATAAACCACGTCCAGCGCCTGCGCATTCACACGCGTCAGCCCGTCGTGCTGCCCGCGCGGGTGGACGACATGCTGCTGGGATGGCTTGACGAAACGCGGCTCAGGAAAATTTTCGTGGTACATGTCAATCACGCGAATGAGCTGGACGCCGCGGTCGCCGGTGCGCTCAATCGCCTCAAGAGTGTGGAGGTGACCTTATTGAATCAATGCGTGCTGTTGCGCGGCGTGAACGATTCCGTCGCGGCCTTGCGCGGGCTCAGCGAGGCGCTGTTCAAAGCCGGCGTGTTGCCGTATTACCTGCACCTGCTCGACCGGGTACAGGGCGCGGCGCACTTCGACGTATCGGCGGCACGCGGCCTGGAACTGATCGGGGATTTGAGTGACAGTCTGCCAGGCTACCTGGTGCCGCGCCTTGTGACGGAGCGCGCCGGCGATAGTGCGAAGCGCTGGATCAGTTGATCGGTCAAGCTAACCTGCGAGCGCGCAGATCGCCTGAAACTGTTCCGGGAATACGAGACGGCCGCCATGAGGCAGCTTGCCCGGTGTCAGTTCCCGTATGCTTATGGCGGCATCGCAGCCGGTGAGATTATGGCTCAGCGCGAAGTCCGATAGTGGCCTGAAGCCGTGCCGCAGGTAATACTCGATCTGCCCAACCTCCGCGATGGCGACAAAACCCATGCGTTCAGCGCCCGCCACCGCCTCGCGCAGCAGCACGCCGCCGATGCCGCGATAAGCCTGCGAGGGCACCACCGACATCGGCCCCAGCACCAGCAAATCCGTCGCCGCTTCGTCGTCCTGCAGGCCGATGCGCGTGAGCATAACGTGTCCGACCAGCCGCCCATGGTACTCCGCGACCAGCGACAGCTCCGGTATGTAGCCGGCGGTATTGCGCAGCGCGGACACCAGCTGCGCCTCGGCGTCGCCCTCGAACGCGCTGATATTCACCACGTCGATCGCCTGCAGGTCGCCTGCTTTTTCAGCCCGTACCAGAATGTCACTCATCGTGTCCTCCGCGGTATGCGTATGGTGGTGTTCGACTGAGCTTAGCTACGTTTTTCCTTCGTTTACGCGGGGGGTCGCAGAATTGCGACTACCACACGGCGTCCGCGCCAGCCGCCTGCCCGGTATACGCACGACGGCGAACGACGGCAACACCTCGTCTGTTACTCAGGGCGCTCCCTGCAGCGTTTTGATCCGGGCTTCCAGTGGCGGATGACTCATCAGCAATCGCTTCAGCCCCTGACCAATGCCGCCCACGATGCCGAATGCGGCGAGCTGGCCCGGTAGATCGCGCGGCTCGCTGATGCTCTGCAGGCGACGCAGCGCCGCGATCATCTTGTCGCGCCCGGCCAGGCGCGCGCCACCAGCATCGGCGTGAAACTCGCGGTAACGTGAAAACCACATCGCGATCATGGCCGCCAGAATGCCCAGCAGCATTTCCGCCACGATGCTGCCAATGAAATAACCAGGACCTATACCGCGCTCGACTTTGAACACGGTGCGATCCACCAAAGTGCCGATGATGCGCGAAAAGAAGATCACAAAGGTATTCAGCACGCCTTGCAGCAAGCCCATGGTCAGCATGTCGCCGTTGGCGACGTGACTGACTTCGTGCCCCAGCACCGCCTCCGCCTCGTCTTCGGTCATGGTTTGCAGCAGCCCGCTGCTGACGGCCACCAGCGCGCTGTTCTTGCTCATGCCGGTCGCGAACGCGTTCGGCTGCGCGGAATCGAAGATGCCAACTTCCGGTATGCCGATGCCCGCCTGCCTGGCCTGCCGGCGCACGGTCTCGACCAGCCAGGTTTCGGTGCGATTCTCCGGCCGCTCGATCACCTTGACCCCCATGCTCTTTTTGGCGAGCCACTTCGACATCGCAAGCGAGATGAATGAACCCGCAAACCCGAATACGGCGGCCATTATCAGCAGGCCGTTGATGCCCATGCCCTGGCTCGCGAGATAGGCATCCAGTCCCAGCACCCGCGATGACACGCTGAGTACCGCCAGCACCGAAAAGTTGGCGAGCAGAAACAATGCAATTCTACTGAACATGATTTGATTGATATCCGTGTGAAATCTGGCGCCTAGATCAGGGTGGCGCGCGAAAATTCAAGGGCGTTGAGCCTCACCGGCTGCCAGCGACGCGCGGTCGCAGGATCGACCGCCCTGTTCGATGTCTTAAGTCTGCTGTTCCACTTGAATTGTGTCGATCCTCTGATAGCCGCGCGGCAGCTTGATGCCGCGGCGTCCGCGCTCGCCCGCATGCCGTTCCAGTTCATCCGGTTTCATGGTCTTGGTCTGTTTGCCGGCGTGTAACACAAGCTTTTCGCCGGGCTGAACGAGTGCTGTCGCCACCACGAATTCCTGACGCGCCTTGAGCTTTGGAGCGGGGATGCCGATAAAGCGGTTGCCCTTGCCGCGGTTGAGCACAGGCAGTTCGGCAAGCGGCATCACCAGCATGTAACCTTCGCGCGTGACGGCGACGATCCGCTCTGTGTCGATGCTGCGCACCCTTAGCGGCGGCAACACGTGCGCGCCCGCCGGCACCGACAACGACGCCTTGCCGGCCCTATTACGCGAGATCATGTCCTCCAGACGACAGACAAAACCATAACCACCGTCGGTGGCCAGCCAGTACAAATCATCCGCTGCGCCGACCATCAAGCCGGTGAAAACCGCGCCTGGCGGCGGATTGAGCCGGCCGGTCAACGGTTCGCCCTGACCGCGCGCTGAAGGCAACGTATGCGCGGGCAGCGCGTAGGTGCGTCCGCTGGAGTCCAGAAAAATCGCCTGCTGGTTGCTGCGGCCCTGTGTCGCGGTCAAGAATCCATCGCCCGCACGGTAGTTCAATGCGCTGACGTCGATATCGTGCCCCTTGGCCAGACGCACCCAGCCTTGTCGCGACAGCACGACCGTTATCGGATCGGAGGGCAGCATGACATTGAGATCGATGACGCGCGCCGCTTCACGCGCCACCACCAGGCTTCGACGTGCATCGCCATAGCTTTCGGCGTCGGCCAGCAATTCACTGCGGATCAGCGCTTTCAGGCGGCGCTCGGAGCCCAGCGTCTTCTGCAACTCGCTGCGCTCGCGTTGCAGCTCGTCCTGTTCGCCACGGATTTTCATCTCTTCGAGCTTCGCCAGATGCCTGAGCCTTAGCTCAAGAATCGCTTCGGCCTGTGCATCCGTAAGACCAAGGCGCGCGATCAACGCCGGTTTCGGCTGATCTTCGCGGCGGATGATGGCGATTACCTCATCGATGTTCAGAAACGCGATCAGCAACCCTTCCAGCAGATGCAACCGCTGCTGGACCTTGTCCAGCCGCCATTCGAGGCGCCGGCGCACCGTTCGCCTGCGGAAAGTCAGCCACTCCGTGAGCAGTGAAAGCAGATCCTTGACCCGCGGCCGGCCGTTCAGTCCGATCACGTTCACATTGACGCGGTACGTGCGCTCGAGCTCCGTGGTGACGAACAAATGCGACATCAGGCCCTCCACATCCACCCGGTTGCTGCGCGGCACGATTACCAGGCGTGTCGGATGCTCGTGATCGGACTCGTCGCGCAGGTCTTCCACCATTGGCAGCTTCTTGGCCTGCATGAGTCCGGCGATCTGCTCCAGCACCTTGGCGCCGGAGACCTGAAACGGCAGCGCGGTGACAACGATATCGCCGTCTTCCTCCGCAAAGCGCGCGCGCATGCGCACCGCGCCGTTGCCGGTTCGATAAAGCTGCATGAGTTCATCCCGGGTGGAGATGATCTCCGCCTCGGTGGGATAATCCGGGCCTTTGATGTGCTCACACAGTTCTTCCAGGGTCGTTTTCGGATGCTCCAGCAGCCGCACGCAGGCGGCCACGACTTCGCGCAGGTTGTGCGGCGGGATGTCGGTGGACATGCCCACCGCGATGCCGCTGCCGCCGTTGAGCAACACGTTCGGCAAACGCGCGGGCAGCAGCGTCGGTTCCTGCAACGTGCCGTCGAAGTTGGGCGCCCATTCGACCGTGCCCTGCTCCAGTTCCTGCAACAGACTCCGCGCGTAAGGTGTCAGCCGCGATTCCGTGTAGCGCATGGCCGCGAACGATTTGGGATCGTCCGGCGAACCCCAGTTGCCGTGACCG
This sequence comes from Gammaproteobacteria bacterium, assembly GCA_013696315.1. Taxonomy (NCBI): domain Bacteria; kingdom Pseudomonadati; phylum Pseudomonadota; class Gammaproteobacteria; species Gammaproteobacteria bacterium. The sequence continues at coordinate 10,622 of JACCYU010000082.1, forward strand.
TCGACCAGCGGGTAGCGGTACGCGAACGGCTGCGCCATCAACACCATCGCTTCGTAACATGCCGAGTCGCCGTGCGGGTGAAACTTGCCGATTACATCGCCCACGGTGCGCGCCGATTTCTTGGGCTTGGCCGCGGCCGACAGCCCCAGTTCCGACATGGCGTATACGATGCGCCGCTGCACGGGCTTCAAGCCGTCGCCGATCGCCGGCAAGGCGCGGTCGAGGATCACGTACATGGAATAATCCAGGTACGCCTTCTCGGTGAAGACCTTAAGCGGCAGGCGCTCGAAGCCTTCGAAGTCCAGGTTCAAGTTATTCGTCATCGCCTGAGTTGCTTTGTTAGAATTGCTGGCGCGCGCATTATAACGTCAGCCCGGCGGCGCGCGGCCCGGATACGCCACGAATAGCTCGCCATTACGCCCACGTGTTTTTGCTTGACCAGCTTGCCGAACAACGCATCGCCGAGGCCATCGAGCGCGGCGAAATGGACAATCTTGCAGGCGCGGGCAAGCCGCTCCAGTTCGACGACGACAGCCACGTGCCGCAGGAACTGCGCGCGGCGTACCGAGTGCTGAAGAACGCCGGCTTCGTGCCGCCGGAAGTCGAACTGCGCCACGAGATCGCGTACGCGGAAGACCTGCTCGCGGCGGCAACCACCGGCAATTCACGCCGGCAGGCAGCACGCAGACTGGATTACTTAATCATGCGGCTTAATGCGGGACGGCGCGATCGCGTGAACTTGCGAGTGCAGGAGTGCTACTACCAGAAATTGCAGGCACGTCTGGGCCGCGACGTCTGACCCCGCTCCGAATCAGCCAGCGAGGCCGTTAGCTCGACCGGCGTGACATCTTGCGCGCTCTGGACT
>JACCYU010000083.1 GCA_013696315.1 Gammaproteobacteria bacterium
ATGCACCAGCACGCGCGTCTTGCCGCTGCCGGCGCCCGCCAGCACCAGGGTCGGCAGCGGCGGTGCGCTCACGGCTTCGCGTTGCGCGGTATTGAGCGGTTCGAGTATCGGCGAGACATCCATCGCGCGGGGATTGTAACAGAAGCTTTTGCCAATCTGCGGCGCTTGATCTACCTCAACGAGGGGGCCGCGAAAGGCTTTATTCCGAAAAATACATGCTCAGCATCATCAGCAGCGCCGCGGCCACGATGGCGATCACCGTACGCCGGTAAGCCATGTGCAGCTCGTCGCGGATCTCTTCAAGCTGGTGGCTGCGCCATTCCACTTTTAATTGACCCGCCTCCAATTGCTTCAACAATGAATAGAGCAGGTCGGGCATCTCGGGCGACTTCTCGATCATCGACGGCAGCGCGTGCTTGAAACCTTCGAATAAGGCGCGCGCCCCGATCTGTTCGCTCATCCAGCGATCCAGGAATGGCTTTGCCGTCTGCCACAAATCCAGTTGCGGGTCCAGTTGACGGCCCATACCCTCGATGCTGAGCAAGGTCTTTTGCAACAGCACCAGTTGCGGCTGTACTTCCATGTTGAAACGCCGCGCGGTCTGGAACAGACGCAATAGCAGATTGCCGAACGAGATCTCGTTTAACGGGCGCTGGAAGATCGGCTCGCAAACGGTGCGGATGGCGGACTCGAACTCATCGACCCGCGTGCCCTCTGGCACCCAGCCGGACTCGAGGTGCAGTTTCGCCACGCGCTGGTAATCGCGCTGGAAAAACGCCAGGAAATTCGCCGCGAGATAACGCCGATCCAGCGGCGACAAGCTGCCGACGATACCAAAATCCACCGCCAGATATTGCGGCTCGTGCGGTGTCTCGTAAGACACGAAGATGTTGCCGGGGTGCATGTCGCCGTGGAAGAAATTATGCCGGAAGACCTGCGTGAAAAAGATCTCCACGCCGCGCGCCGACAATTTCTTTAAATCCACGTTGTGCGCGCGCAGCTGATCCGTGTCGCTGATGGGGATGCCGTGGATGCGCTCCATTACCATCACCTCGCGGCGCGTGTACGGCCAGTAGACCTGCGGCACATACAACAGCGCCGAATCTTCGAAATTGCGCCGCAACTGACTGGCATTGGCCGCCTCGCGCATCAGGTCCAGTTCGTCGATGATGGTCTTGTCGTAGTCGGCGACGATGGCGCGCGGGTGCAGGCGCCGGCCTTCGATCCAATAGCGCTCGGCCAGGCCCGCGAACCAGTGCAGCAAATCCAGATCGCGGCGGATGATGCGCTTCACGTCCGGGCGCAGCACCTTGACAACGACTTCGGCTCCGTCATGCAGGCGCGCGGCGTGCACCTGCGCAATCGATGCCGACGCCAGCGGCGCCTCATCGAAAAACGCGAAATACTCGTGCAGCGAATGACCGTATGCTTTCTCGATTACTGCCCGTGCCGCAGCACCCGCAAACGGTGGCACTCGGTCCTGCAGCAGTGACAGTTCATCGATGATCTCGTCCGGCAGCACATCGCGGCGCGTGGAAAGCATCTGGCCGAACTTGATAAAGATCGGGCCGAGGTCTTCCAGCGCGCGGCGCAACCGTTTGCCCTGTGGCGCCGGTGTGCGCCGGACCCAGCGCCACGGCATGAACCAGAGGAGAAACTTGAACGGCTTGAACACGCGGATGGAGAACACCAGCTCGTCCAGCCCGTAACGCACCAGCACAAGATTGATGTGCAGCATGCGCAGAATCTGACGGGGGCCTAGCATCTTGTGTGCGCTGTCCGCGGCATCATGGCAACCTACGCTGCGCCGCACACACGGGCATCGACGGCACCATCCACGCGGCATTGACAGGTCTGGAATTATTCATCGGGTACGGCAGGCGTCGCGCATGAATCCGCGCGCGCCCAATTCCATGCTAATACTCAGTCGCCCGCCTCCCGCGGCGCGGAACCGGAACGCGCAAGTCGCTCGACGCGCGCTTCCAGACGATCGACCTCACCGCGCAGCAGATCGATCTCGTCCATGAACTGCTCGACCTCGATACGCGTGGGCACCACACGCGCCTCTTCCTGCAGGTATTCGGAAACGTTCATGCGCAGCTTGTCGACCACGCCGGCAACACCGGTGATAAGACCGCGCGCCGCGTTACCGGCCTGATGCGCGGGGATGTCGCCGATGTGGCTGGCCAGCCATTCTTCCCAGTCGATCTCCACGCCGGCGAGCACGCTTTGAAACACACGGGCGACTTCCGCATCGCCGCGAATTTCCACGCCATCGCCCGGCAGCCCGGCGTGCGCATTCGACGCACCGAGCCGTGTGAGCGCCAGCGGCGAGCCGCGGATTACCGTGTCGGGTTCGAACACGGGATGCGCGCTCACCTGCACTCGGCTCGCCAGCGGCCGTACCAGCAAGCTTACGTCCGGACCGACAAGCTTGATCGCGATCAGCTTGCCGGAAATCGTCGCCAGGCGGGCCGCGGTCTCCCCATCAAGGCTCAAATAGGCGTTAAGCGCGCGTTCCAGCAATGGTGCGCCGAGTTTTGCAAGGTTCATGGGTTATATATAGCGTCAGTAACGGGCAACACGCCGTTGCGGCTCATTGCCTTGAGTTTTATGATCGAGACGAGCCGGCAAGCGGCCCGCTCACAATACCTCCCCAAAATGCGCACTGCGAACCGGCACACGAGATCGCGCTGCGGCGCCGCTCTGGGCTAGACCTTGTAGCCCCGATGCACCGCCACGATGCCGGCGCTCATGGAGTAATAGTTGCAGCGCTCGAAGCCGGCGCACGTCATCATCCCCAGCAGTGCCTTCTTGTGGGGATGCACGCGGATGGATTCGGCGAGGTAACGATAGCTGTCCGCATCCCCCGCCACCAGCCGCCCCATCAATGGCAGCGCTTTGAATGAATACAGATCGTATAGCGGCTTGAGCCAGGCCTGAGGTCTGGAAAACTCCAGCACCAGAAGTGAGCCGCCAGGTTTGAGCACCCGATGCATGGCCGCCAGCGCGGCATTCTGATCCGTGACGTTGCGCAAACCAAACGCAATGGTAATGCGATCGAAATAATCATCCGTGAACGGCAGACGCTCGGCGTCAGCCAGCACATAGCGCACGTTGGCCGCAAGCCCGCGGTCGATCATACGATCGCGGGCCTGGGTCAGCATCACATCGTTGATGTCGCACAGCACCATTTCGCCGCCGGGTCCAACCCTGCCGGCCAGACGCAACGCCAGATCGCCGGTGCCGGCGGCCATATCCAGCACCCGCTGGCCGCGGCGTACATTGGTCAATAGCAGCGCGTAAAATTTCCAGAGTCGATGGATGCCAAACGACATCAGATCGTTCATGACGTCGTAGCGTGGCGCGACCGAGCGAAACACGCCGCCGACCTTGCGTCGCTTGTCGCTCGCCGGGATGCGCTCAAAACCGAAGTGTGTGGTTTTCATTGCTTGCTGAAATTCCTGGCCCGTTGAATTCTTGATCGATCTGCGCTGTTGCATGTTACCGGCCGCGCCCGGACGGTGGCGCGCTGATTTACCTGATTCTAACCTTTGAGTTTGCGTTGATGACCGGCGCTCGCAAGCCGCTCCAGGTATGTCTGCCAGTTCGCCGCCTGCCGGGCGCCCAGTTCGTAGAGATAATCCCAGCTGAAGATGCCGGTCTTGTGACCGTCGTCGAACACCAGCCGGACGGCATAGTTGCCGACGGGCTCTACCGCGTCTATGCCCACATTTTCCTTGCCGACCTGGAGCGCGTCCTGACCCGGTCCGTGACCGCGCACCTCCGCCGACGGAGAATACACACGCAGATACTCGCACGACAAATCGAAGCGCGCGCCGTCATCAAACGTAATTTCCAGTACGCGCGATTTTTGATGAAGTGCGATATCGGTGGGCCGGGGTTTTGCCATCGCGGTTCTGATCGTAAACGTAAGTTGATGTTGCCCGAGTCCCGAGTCCCGAGTCCCGAGTCCCGACTACAGAATATACCGGCTCAAATCATCGTCCTTGATAAGGTCGCCCAGATGCTTGTACACATACGCGGCATCGATTGTCACCGCCTCGCCGTTGCGATTGGGCGCGGCGAATGAGAGGCTGTCCAGCAGACGCTCCATCACGGTGTGCAACCGGCGCGCGCCGATATTTTCGGTGCGCTCATTCACATCGTGCGCGACCTGGGCGATACGTTCGATCCCGTCGGCGCTGAAGCTCACATCCATGCCCTCGGTCTTGAGCAGGGCTGAATATTGTTCGGTCAGCGAGGCGTCGGGCTCGGTAAGGATACGCACGAAGTCCTGCGCCTTTAGCGCGGCGAGCTCCACTCGGATCGGCAGACGACCCTGTAGCTCCGGCACCAGATCGGAGGGCTTGGACAGATGAAACGCGCCGGAGGCGATGAACAGAATATGGTCGGTACGCACCATGCCGTGCTTGGTGCTTACGGTGCAGCCCTCCACCAGCGGTAACAGATCGCGCTGCACGCCCTCGCGCGACACGTCCGCGCCGCTGTATTCGCCGCGCCGCGCCACCTTGTCGATCTCGTCGATGAAAACGATGCCGTTCTGTTCCACGTTCTGCAATGCGCGCGTCTTCAGCTCCTCCTCGTTGACCATCTTGTGCGCTTCCTCGTCGGTCAGCAGTTTGAGAGCCTCATCGACGCGCAGCTTGCGTTTCTTGCTGCGTGAGCCGGCGAGATTCTGAAACATGTTCTGCAATTGACCGGCCATCTCCTCCATGCCCGGCGGCGTCATGATCTCCACGCCCATGGACGACTGCTGCAATTCGACCTCGATCTCCTTTTCGTCCAGCTCGCCCTCACGCAGTTTCCTGCGAAATTTCTGCCGCGTGCCGGAATCTTTTTCCTCAGCCGGTTCTCCGTCGAAACGCGCGTGCGGCAGCAGAATATCAAGAACACGCTCCTCCGCGGCCTCGATGGCGCGGTAACGCACCTTCGCGACTTCGGCTTCGCGCGTAAGCTTGATCGAGGCATCCGCCAGATCGCGAATGATGGATTCGACATCGCGGCCCACATAGCCCACCTCGGTGAACTTGGTGGCCTCTACCTTGATGAACGGCGCGTTGGCCAGCCGCGCCAAGCGGCGCGCAATTTCGGTTTTGCCGACGCCGGTCGGACCTATCATCAGGATATTTTTGGGCGTGACCTCGCCGCGCAGATGCTCGGACAACTGCAAACGGCGCCAGCGGTTGCGCAGCGCGATCGCCACCGCGCGCTTGGCGTCCGTCTGACCGACGATGTGCTTGTCGAGTTCCTGAACAATTTCTCGTGGTGTCATTTGTGTCATTCTCGGCTACTCCATAACCGTCCATGGTTGCGGCCCAGCCCGCACATCCCTGTGCGGTCGCTCGCCGTGGCGGACTGCCATTCAGGCAGTCCGCCTTTTCCCGGCTCGCCCTGAACGATTTCTCTGGGGGTCATTTCAGACATGCTGGTTTACCCTCTCGCCAAGGCGCAAATAAGAGATCTTGACTTTAGCCCTGCGGGCCAGCCAACAGTACCGCTTTCCTCGCAATTGCGTCTTTGCGCGAGATGGCTTATGCAAGCCGCGCCGGAGCCTGTATGCTAAAGCTCTTCGATAGAAATGTTTCGATTGGTGTAAATGCAGATGTCGCCGGCGATATTCAAGGCCTTCTCCACGATCTCGCGCGCGGAAAGTTCGGTGTTTTCCAATAGCGCGCGCGCCGCGGATTGCGCGTAGGGACCACCCGAACCGATCGCGATCAGGCTCTGCTCGGGCTCGATCACGTCACCATTGCCGGAGATGATGAGCGACGCATCCGCATCGGCCACCGCCAGCAGCGCCTCCAGCCGGCGCAGCATCCGATCGGTGCGCCAGTCCTTCGCCAGTTCCACCGCGGCGCGCGTAAGCTGGCCGCTGTGTTTTTCGAGCTTGCCCTCGAAACGTTCGAACAACGTGAATGCATCCGCCGTGCCGCCCGCGAAACCCGCGATGACCTTGTCCTGATACAGTCGGCGCACCTTGCGGGCATTGGCCTTCATAACCGTCTGACCCAGGGTCACCTGCCCGTCGCCCCCGAGCGCCACCTTGCCGTCGCGCCGCACGGATAAAATCGTCGTTCCTCTGTATTGCTGCAAAACCGGCCCCTGTTGGAGAAAACATGCATTGTAACCGTTGACAGCGAGATGACCCACCGTTCATGGTCCACGGGCTTATGTTCAGCAAAGGCGTTACTTGCGCGCGCGCGGATGGGCTTTATCGTAGACCTGCGCCAGGTGCTGAAAATCCAGATGCGTATAAACCTGCGTGGTGCCGATGTCCGCGTGACCTAGCAGCTCCTGCACCGCGCGCAGGTCGCCGGAGGATTCCAGCAGATGGCTGGCGAAGGCGTGGCGCAGCATGTGCGGATGGACGTGGCTAGCGATTCCGCGCCGCCGCGCCCAGGCACGCACTCGATACTGGATCGCGCGTGGCGTCAAACGAAGCCCGGAGCGTCCGACGAACAACGCCGTCTCGCCCGCCGTGGCCAGCGGCAGTCGCGCCCGCAGCCATAGCTCCAGCGCTTCCCAGGCGAAGCGGCCCACCGGCACCTTGCGCTGCTTGGCGCCCTTGCCAATTACGTCCACCACACCGTCGGCGCGATCCAGACTCGCGAGATCCAGCGACACGAGTTCGGCCAGTCGCAGACCGGAAGAATACGCCAGCTCCATGATCGCGTGATCGCGCAGCGACAGCGGATCATCGTCATCGATTTGCAGCAGGCGTTGCATCTGATCGGTGTCCAGTACCGACGGTAGCTTGCGCGGCGCGCGCGGCGCGCGCACGTGCCGCGCCGGATTGTTTCGCACGCCTTGTTCGCCATTCAAGAATTCCGCGAACGCGCGCAATGTAGAAAGCTTGCGTTGCAGGCTGCGGCCGGAAAGTCCGCCGCGATGGCGCCAAGCCGCGTAGGCGCGCACGCATTCGATATCGACGTCGTGCCAGTTGTCGCAACCTTCGGCGGTCACATATCGCACAAACTGCGCGAGGTCGCGCCGGTACGCCGATGTGGTGTGCGCCGAATAGCCGCGCTTGTCGGTGAGGTGCGCGAGAAATTTATCGATTGACGCCTGGAGTGCGATGGGCATGATGTGGAGGACGTTCGCGCGCGGCGCTAGCGGCCAAGGTGAGCGCCGATGGCGCGGCTGACCAGTTCCCCCAGATAGCCCAGAAACAGCGTCCCCATACCGACGCGAAAGCGATCCTGTTCGACACTGCCCAGCGCCAGCACGCCCAGCCGCCGGTCGTCAACCAAGGGCACCATGACCGCCGAAGCGACCTGGCCTGCCTCTGTATCGAACAGAAAGTCCACGCGCGCATCGGTCAGCAGACCCGCCACCGGCCGCTTGTTCCTGAACAACCCGTCGAAAAGCGGGGCGGCGGGATCGTCACTGGCCAGCAGATGAGCACTCGCCTGCAGCGCGGTGCGTGGATTTCTGAACAGTTTCAGCACAACCTGCGTGGACGGAAATTCGTTGCGCAGCAATTCTCTGGTGGTCGCGATCACATCCTGCAGCCCGTCAGCCTCCATCAACGCCACCGCCAGGCGATGCAGCCGTGAACTCAAACTTTCGTTTTCCCGGGCAACCTGTACCAACTCGGTCAGCTTTCGTTCCAGCTGCCGGTTGCGTTCCCGCAGCACCGCGACCTGTCGTTCCACCAGAGACACCGCGCCACCCCGCACATGCGGAACCGCCAGGGTTTCCAGCAGGCCACTGTGACGCTCGAAGAATTCCGGATGCTCACGAAGGTAATGCTCGATCGCGGGATCGGACAACGTCTCGCCCGCAAGCTTCGATGTGCGCGCCCTGGTCATGATCGATTATCCCCTCAAAGACTTTTGTAGCCGGGCCGGTCATATGCACCGGCGCGCGCGCGTCTAGCCAGCTTACCATAAGTTCCCCGCCGGCAAGCCCGACTGTAACGCGCTCATCGAGCAGACCGCGCACGCGTCCAGCGACCGCCGCCGCGCAGGCGCCGCTGCCGCAGGCGAGTGTCTCGCCGACCCCGCGCTCGTAGACGCGCAATCGAATGGAGCGGCGGTCGACGACCTGCATGAAACCCACGTTGACCCGCTTCGGAAAGCGCGGATGAGATTCCAGTTGCGCCCCCAGCGTACCGACAGGCGCAGTCGCCACATCGTCGACCAGCAGCACCGCGTGCGGGTTGCCCATCGATACCGCGCTGAGTTCAACTGCCTCGCCCGCGACCTCAAGATGATAGCTCGGCGCCTGTGAGTCGGCGATAAATGGAATGTCGGGTGGCGCCAGGGCAGGCCGGCCCATGTTGACCGTTACCAGCCCCGTCTGCTCGATAGTCACGGAGATGATGCCGCCTGCCGTCTCCAGCTTCGCATCGGCGGGTGCGATCAGTTCGCGCTCGTGCAGATAGTGGGCAACACAGCGGGCGCCGTTGCCGCACTGCTCGACCTCGCCGCCATCGGCGTTGAAGATGCGGTAACGAAAATCGGCATCGGAAGTCCGCGCGGACTCGATCAGCAGCAGCTGATCGCAGCCCACACCCTGCCTACGATCCGCGATGAATCGAATCTGCGCCGAGGTCAGATGCACCGGGCGCGCGAGCGCGTCGATGAGAACGAAGTCGTTGCCTAGCCCGTGCATCTTGGTAAAGGCGAGGTTCATGTCGCCGGTCTCGACAGGTTCAGATGCGGGCTGTCGGCCGCGCATCCGCCGCGGTCAAAAAAGTCAGCGCAGTGCTCCGCGAAGCGGCGGCATCAGGTGCTTTAAGAGCCAATGACTGCTGGACTTCAATGCCAGCGGATTGCGGCGCGAGAAACTCGTAAAACAACAACAGCGCAAGACACAGTATCAACAGGCCGCTCGCGATCAGCGCGTAGCGCAACGGGCGCACCTGCCGCTGACGCACCCGCTCGCTGAAGTCCCGTCGTCGATGGATGCGTTCAGCAAGGCTGGCCGGCACTTCGATCGCTACTGCGTTCGCCAGTTTTCGTTCGAACTGCGAACCCCGGCGCGCGAATTGCCGGCAGCTGGCGCAGGCACGCTCATGCCGGGCCAGTTCCATATCGCGCTCTCCCGGCGTGGTTAGCCACCGGCGGCGGAAATCCAGGCAGTTCAAGCTCGGGCCGTGGTGGAGCGGCTCGTTGTTGCCCCACTCAGCGAATCCCGCACCTGTCTGCGCGCTCTGGCGACGCGCGTGGTCACGGCGCTGACCCTGATGCCGAGCAAGGTGGCGATCTCATCGCAACTAAAGCCGGTGATAACCTGCAGTATCAAGGCCTCACACTCGTCCGGCGGCAGCACGGACAATGCACGCCTGACCACACAGACTTCCACATTGGGGTCAAAAGGGTTGGTATCCGCGGTCATGGTTTCGCAATTCGTTTGCGCCACCCGCGCGGGTGGCAACACGCGGTGCCGGACATGCTCGCGCCTTAGCAAAGTGAACAACCAGTAGCGGGATGCCTTTACCGCTTTCAGGCCATCCAGCGCGCGCCATGCGCGGAGGTAAGTATCCTGGACGATATCTTCGGCGACCGCGGGATCGCCTGTTAACCAGGCGGCGTACCGGTACAGGTCGGTGGCACAGCCATCCACCAGCAACTGAAATTTGGCGTGACGGGACTTCCGCATGATCGCGACCTTGCCCTAACAATGTTGTTGCTGTGCGTCAAAAAATATCCTTTGCCCAGCAACCCAACTATAGTACAGGCGTCGCGCGCCCGCGATAAAAGTTTTTGCGCGTGGCGTTCATTATTATTGTTCAGGGTCATCAATCAGACGACAGATGGTCAGGCAGCAGATGTTCGCCCTGCAGCAGCTGCGCCAGCGTCTCGCGCTCGCGGATCAGGTGTGCGTGCGCGCCGTCGACCATGATCTCGGCCGCGCGCGGGCGGGTATTGTAATTGCCGGCCATCGAAAAACCATAGGCGCCGGCGGCCCGCACAGCCAGCAATTCGCCGCTCTGAACCGCAAGCGTCCGTGACTTGCCGATGAAATCCGCGGTTTCACATACCGGGCCGACGACGTCATACACGTAGTTGCGCGCGCGGTGGTTGCGAGTGACCGAGTCGATAGGGTGCCATGCGTCGTACATGGCGGGTCGCGGAAAATCGTTCATCGCCGCATCCACCACGGCAAATCGCTTGTGGCCGTTATCCTTGATGTACTGCACGCGCGTCACCAGGATGCCCGCCTCGCCGACGATCGCGCGCCCCGGTTCCAGCAGCAGCCGCCCTGAACGCTCGCCGACACCCGCCAGCAGGGTCTTCACGTAGGCACCCGGTGTCGGCGCGTTTTCGTCCTGATACCGGATACCGAGACCGCCTCCCAGATCCAGGTGTTCGATGGTCAAACCTTGCTCGTCGAGTTGCGCGGAAAGCCGCATTACGCGCCGCAAGGCATCCACGAATGGTGCGAGATCCGTGAGCTGCGAGCCGATGTGGCAGTCAATGCCCGTCAATTTGAGTTGCGGAAGTTCGGCCGCGCGCCGGTACACCTCAAGCGCCTGCTCGATGCCTATTCCGAACTTGTTGTCCTTGAGGCCCGTGGAAATATAAGGATGCGTTCGCGCGTCCACGTCCGGATTGACCCGCAGTGATACCGGCGCGACCACGCCCATATCACCGGCTATTGTCGCCAGCAGATCGAGCTCCGCTTCGGACTCGACGTTGAAACACAGAATGCCTGCCTCCAGCGCGCGGCGCATCTCATCACGACGCTTGCCCACGCCGGAGAATACGATTCTGCGCGGATCGCCGCCGGCGCGCAGCACGCGCTCCAGTTCGCCTACGGAGACGATGTCGAATCCGGAGCCCAAGCGCGCCAGCACGCTCAGCACCGCCAGATTCGAATTCGCCTTTACGGCATAACACACCAGATGCGGATGCGCGCCTAGCGCATCGTCGAACGCCCGCCATTGGTGTTCGATGGCGGCGCGGGAATAAATGTAGCAGGGCGTGCCATGCGCCGCGGCGATATCCTCGACCGCGACGTCTTCGGCAAATAATCGGTCGCCGCGATAGTCAAACCCGGTGTTGCACGCGCTCATGCTAGTTCTGCCCCGCCTTGCCTTTGTCGGAACGTTCGGTTTGCTTATCGTCGGGAAGGCACAAATCACCCGTTTGCCCGCAGGCGGCCAGCGCCGATATCACGGCCAGCAGCAGCAATACAATGCCTGATCTTGCACTGCACATATTCCAATAATCACTGGCAGGGTTCCAAGGCGAGTATACCCTGCACTCCCGGAACGCCCCAAAGTGCCTGAGGCAGGGAAGTTAAAACAGGAGTGGTTTCAAGGCGAGCGAGTCTGCAGGTTGACCATGACGGCTCTTGATCGATACTGTTCCTAAGCTCACGTTTGCCTGGCGCAATCAAGTATGAACACGGTCGTCCTGTCGGTCGCCTTGCTGGGGCTGATGTTTCTGGCGCTGTCGGTGGCGCGTCTGCGACGGCGCCGCATTATGGCCGCCAGCGGACATGCCGTGGTTAGCGCCCTGTTGCTCGCCAGTGGTGTATTGCTAGGCGCGGTGGCCGTTAATCTGCGGACTTATCCACGACTTACCTATGAGCAACCGGTCGCGGAACTGGCCTTTGCGCGGCGCGGCGCGCGACGTTTCGGCGCTACCATCGACTATCCGGACGGCACGCGAAATGCGTTCGTGTTGGACGGTGACGAATGGCAGCTCGATGCGCGCGTGCTTAAATGGAAAGGTTTCGCCACCGTGCTGGGCCTGGATGCCCGCTACCGTCTGGAGCGTCTAAGCGGTCGCCACCGGGATCTCGGGCGAGCGCGCAACGGTCCGCACAGCGTTTACCCGCTGTCGGCCGATGTCGGTCTCAATCTCTGGAATTTCGCGCAAGGTCATAAACGCTGGATCCCCTGTGTAGACGCAACCTATGGCACGGCCATCTATCTGCCAATGGCCGACCGCGCGCGCTACAGCGTGCGGCTGACACCATCCGGACTCATCGGTCGGCCACTCAATGCGCCAGCACGATACGCCGTGAGTCGCTGGCGGTAGCCGTCGATATATAAGGCGTCTGTGCACTGGTTAAGTCGAGACGCGGCGGCGGATGTTGATATACTTGCAAGCTGACAATTGCGAAGCTGATCATGAACGGAACGCGGCGGCGGTGGCTGCAGGGCGCGCTCGCGCTGGCAGCGGGGTTTAGTCCGCGGCTTCGAGGAACGCCGGTCTCGCGCCGATCGAACGCGGCTTTCGCCGCGCGTGAGGTGGATGTCGCGCTGCGCGAGCTGCTGGGCGTGACGCGGGCCGATCTTATCCGAACCGACAAGCTCAGACTAAACATCCCCGCCGTGGCAGAAAACGGCGCGATCGTACCGCTGACGGTGACGTCCGATCTGGATCGTGTAGAGCTGATCGCGATACTCGCGGTCGATAATCCCCATCCGTTGACTTCCAGCTATGCGCTTCCGGCGGGCACGTTGCCGTATGTGTCCACGCGCATCAAAATGCGCGCCACCGCCGATGTGCTGGCGATGGCGAAATGCGGCAACCGCGTTTATTACACAGCCCAGGGCGTCGAAGTCGGCGTCGGCGGCTGCAATTGAGGCAGCGATCAGGGCGGCATGACTGACAGCATCAAGATACTC